>JARRRJ010000178.1:0-15088 GCA_037380865.1 Sedimentisphaerales bacterium | reverse complement strand
CCAGGATCGAGAACGCGCCGCGCTCTTCCAGACGATCGAGGAGAGCCGGCGAGACCACGTGCACGCCCGCGAAGCCGAGCGCCTCGACGGCCCCGATCGCACTGAGGTTCGAGCTTATGGATACCTATATAATCCAGAAAGAATAATGGCTCTGCACCGACCACGAGCATGTCGTGTATACTCATGGCAACCAGGTCGATACCGACTGTGTCGTATTTTTTCATGAGAGCGGCTAACTGTACTTTGCTTCCGACGCCATCGGTACCTGCGACAAGAACCGGATTTCTATAATTCTTCTTGAATAATTTCTCGTCGTAATCGAGTCGAAACATCCCAGCGAATCCGCCTTTTGACTCGATGACTCTTGGACCATAAGTACCTGCTACAGATGACCATATCTTCTGAATCATCTGCTCGTTGGCGTCGATATCCACGCCGGATTGTGCATAGCTTACATATTTTTCCATAAACGAAAGCTTATATTTCCAGAAATTCGTCAAACATGTTCAGTTGATAATGTTCGAGTGAGTATTTATTAACGAAAATATCCACGGGAATTCTGTAGGTTCCGCTCCAGCAGGCGGAACAGTAATTGTCGGCTGCCTTTACAGCACAGCCCAGCATACCTTCCAGTGAGATATAGCCGATACTGTCGACTTCAAGGAACTCCCTGATCTGCTCAAGATCACGATTATTTGCCAGTAATTCTTCTTTTGTGGGAAAATCGATGCCATAAAAACAAGGATGCCTTATCGGCGGGCAGCTTATCCTGAGGTGGATTTCTTTTGCACCAGCCTGGCGCAGCGCTCTCATTTTGCTCCTGGTTGTAGTTCCTCGAACGATTGAGTCGTCAATGACTACAATGCGATTCTGGTTTACCACTTCCTTTACAATAGCCAGTTTCAGCCTGACTTCAAGCTCCCGTTGCTTTTGCTCCGGTGAGATAAATGTTCGTCCAACATAGTGGCTTCTTACCAGACCCATATCGAACGGAATTTTGCTTTGTTCAGCGAAGCCAATCGCCGCTGATGTGCCTGAATCGGGCACAGGTATCACAACATCAGCTTCAACGGGATGTTCTATTGCGAGTCTCCGCCCGAGTTTCTTTCTGAACTCGTGCACGTTTTCACCAAATATTCTGCTGCTTTGTTTGGCGAAGTATACATGCTCGAATATGCAGTGAGCGGGAGTTATTTTGCCCGGTGTTACAAAGTACCTGCTGTGCAGCCCGTCCTCGTTTAAGGTGACTATTTCACCGGGCTCGACTTCGCGAATGAATTTCGCTTCGATAGCGTCGAAAGCGCATGTCTCACTGGCGACTACATAAGCGCCTTCCCTGGTCTTTCCTATGCTCAAAGGCTTTATCCCGTATGGATCGCGAGCGGCTTCGATCCTGTCTGCAAACAGAAAAAGCAGGCTGAATGCGCCCTGGAGATGCTTCAGAACGTGTGCAAGCGGATCAGGTTTGCTCGCGTGGGTAGGTTTGGCCAGGAGATGGATAATTACTTCGGTATCGCTTGTAGTCTTGAATATGCTTCCATAGGCTTCGTATTCGTCGCGCAGCAATTGTGCATTTATAAGGTTGCCGTTATGAGCGACTGCAACCTGGCCGCGTGAGTATTCTGCCAGGAGAGGCTGGCTGTTTATTACTTTACTTGAGCCCGATGTGGAGTATCGCACATGACCTATTGCCATTGGACCCGATAATTTCTCGAAAATATCGGTACCGCTTCGGAAAACTCTTCTGACTGTGCCCATGCCGGTGTAGCACTGTATCACTTCGCCGTCGCTTGAAGCAATTCCTGCTGATTCCTGCCCGCGATGCTGAAGACTATGCAAGCCGAAATAGGTATTTTCCACTGCTTTTTCATCGCCGAAGATTCCGAAAAGACCGCAATTTTCCCGCTTTGAATATGAAGAAAAACGACTTTCTGTCATTTAATAATTGCCTTTCCATTCTTCTGAACGTAGATGTTCGAAGGATGAACAAATTTTACTAATATTTTCCTTGTTAATACTTTTCTCATGGTCAATAAGCCGTAGTCTAATCAAGCAATTTATGCAAGTCAACTTTATTGCTCCTGTTTTTTACCAGAAGATTAAATGTATTCAAAAAGTTTCTAACCGCTCACATCAGCTCACTCGGCAGAATTTTCCGAAAATCCCGGCAAATCTAACCAAATTTTTCATATCTCTAACATATTATCTAATACATAGTTATGTCTCTTTTATTCTATACTCTTCTTTACATAACACGATAATTGCGTATACCCTCAGAGTTATTTTGAAAACCGAACAGGAATTTATATTGAAATTTTGACAGAAAGAAGAAATGGAAGCTATAGAAGCAAGTACAGCAAGTCAAATTCAACTGGATTACATGAAGCTTCTGGTTACACAGTTGCGGAATCAGAATCCACTGGAGCCGATGGACAATAACGAAATGGCTTCACAACTGGCCCAGTTTTCCCAGCTTTCGCAGCTCGAAACTATGAATTCGAGCTTTTCGCAGGCTCTGCAAGCGGCGGATCGCACTTATGCGAATTCTTTGATAGGGAAAGAGGTATCGTTCTTGACAGATGATTCTGGCAGCGAGACAGATGTTAAGAGCGGTAAGGTAGATAAAGTGATTAACGATGGTGAGGGATCAGTTTTGTTGCAGGTCGGCGACTATCTGCTCGGCTTGGATGGAGTAATTTCTGTAAACAACCCACAGGCTTGAAGCTAAAGATAATATAAGGAGAACAAGAAATGAGTTTTGCACTATCAGCGGGAGTTACAGGTTTGCAGGCACATCAGAAAATGCTTGACATAGCAGGCAATAACCTGGCAAATGTAAACACTACTGCGTTTAAGTCCAGCAGGATTACATTCTCGGAATTACTAAGCGAGACGATAAAGAAGGCTTCTCAGCCCACATCGGGAGTTGGCGGGACGAATCCTCAGCAGATGGGCAGCGGCGTAGGCGTTTCCGGAATTTCACCCATTATGACACAGGGCAATATCATAAATACAGGAAATCCGCTGGATCTCGCGATGGAAGGCGAAGGGTACTTCGTGCTAAGTGACGGCGAACAAAATATCTATACCAGAGCCGGTTCCTTCGCCGTAGACGCGGATTCAAACCTCGTTGACCCGGCTACTGGCTACCACGTGCAGCGAATCGGCTCGGAAGGTGAAATTGACGGCTTCCAAACTGCTGGCGTAAGCGATGTGCATATACCTTATGACGTCGCTATGCCGGCAAAAGCTACCTCCGAGATCGTCGTTTCCGGCAATCTCAGCTCAGACGCGGCGTTCTCCACAACAAGGACACAAATCATAACCTCAAATGTATCATATACTTATGGCAATGGAACGACCGCAAGCGAATCTACTGAGTTGGATCTGCTCGACCAATACAGCGGCACATTGACATCAGGTACAATAAGCTTCAGCGGCTATGATAAAGATGGTACCGCGTTTGATTCGGGATTGACTCTGGCCGTCACTGGAACGACAACACTGGGAAATATCATAGATCACTTGAACACGAATGTTTTAAACGGCTCGACTGCATCTTTAGTCAACGGCCAGATTAGAATCACTGACGACACGAGCGGCTACAGCAAGACGGACATGGCAATGTCTTATTCGGGTGATGGAACTCTCACTATGCCCGCTTATTTCGAGTTATCAACAGTCGGTGGTGAGGAAGTCAAGAGCGTCAACATTACTGCTTATGATTCACAGGGTGGTAAACACGTTATTTCAGGCGCTTTTGTTCGCACAGATACAGCTAATACCTGGGATATGGTTCTGACTTCAGTTACCGGTGATATCAGCCAAGTCACGATGGACAATCGCCGAATCGAAGGCATCACTTTTGATGCGGGAGACGGCTCTTATGCAGGCCTTGCCGGTTCAGATGCATCGCAGTTCGTCATTACATTCGCGCACGACACATCTACGCCGCAGACTATAAGCCTGGATCTCGGTACAAGTGGAAAACTCGACGGCCTGACACAGTTCGCAGGCAATTCTACCGCCGTCGCGAGAGAGCAGGACGGTTACGAAGCGGGAAGGCTTTCCACTGTTTCAGTGAATAATGAAGGCATAGTTATCGGTGCGTTCTCAAACGGTGTAAAGAGAAATATCGCTACAGTACAGATTGCTTTGTTCCAGAATACAGGGGGTCTTGAGAGTGTTGGTAACGGCTATTTCATTCCCGGATGTTGCGACTGAATTTGTCAATATGATTCAGGCTCAGAATGGCTTCCAGGCAAACGCCAGAAGTATCAGAGTCGCTAATGACATCCTCAGAGAATTAACTGACCTTATCAGGTAAACTGTCGGAAATCAGATATGATAATTGAGCATCTTTCGAATTTGCAGCTTAACGCAGCATCATCGCTTTCACCATCCGAGCGATTACAGGCGGCGCGCTGGTTCGACAGGAATTTCCTGGGACACGATACTTTCATCCTGATATGCGGTCTGACTCTGATTGTCTTAACTATGCTCTTTATTATTGTCACTCTTTCGGATTCGATTAAGAAAAGAAGAAGCTCGAATCGCCTGTTCGTCGAGTATGCTGATAAAAGAGGCCTGAACATTCGCGAGAGACACATTCTTATGAACATTGCACTAAGGGCAAGGCTCAGATTGGTCGAATCGATTTTTACAATGAGCGACGTCTTCAGTCGCGGCGCAACTCAGATGATAAGGTCTTCGCTTTTGAAAGATGGAACAAAAAGAAGCAGGTACTTGAGTGAAGAGTTGTCGATTCTCCGTGAAAAGCTGGGATTTCGAGGGGATAAAACTGCCTTAAACTTAGCTCTCAAGGAGGGAAAGCCGGACAGTAGGCAAATAGTCCGGGGACGTAAGCTGTATATCACGAGTCTCGATACCCACGAGTTTTTCGAAGTGGAAGCACTTGTTGTAGAGAATAATGAGCTGGAATTGAGCATTCAGCCGGTTCAGCCTGTCCAATGTGAGCCCGGAGATAATTTGTGTGTGCGTTACTATTTCGGTGCACCAATCTGGGAATTCGATACTTGCGTGCTAAGAAAGGCAGATAATGTTATTGCATTACAGCATAGTAACAAAATCAGGTATGTTAACCGGAGACGTTTTCTGCGTGTTGCAGTGGACGAGCCTGCATATATCGCGGCGTTTCCATTTGCCAGGGAGGTTCCAGGTAGTGAGAACTCAAAGCATGACGATGTAAATGATTCTTCGGAACGTCTCTGGGGTCCGCCAGAATTTGTACGTGCTGACGTGACTGAGCTTGCGGGACCAGGATTGCGTCTTATTGCGCCCCTTGAAGTAAATGTCGGTGATAGAGTTGCAGTTATACTGAAGTTAAGCCGCGAAAAATCTCAGAATTATAATCCCAGTGACTTTTCACGAAGTAATCAGCAGAAACCTTCTAAAATAATTGAAGATATTGGGATAGTGAGACATACGCAGCCTCTCGAAGAAGGTTTTTCCATAGCAATAGAATTAACCGCACTTAATGAATCCAACATAAGTGAAATGGTAAGAGCGACGAACAAAGCTTCATTGAACAGGAGCCGCATTAAAGATATTCCGCTTCGCAGCAAAGAAAAACAGAATAAATGGGAATATATTTCTGAAACCACTATTGGATAAGGAAAATAATGTCTGAAATTACAAGCCAGGTCAGTTCGAGCATTGACGCTTTGATGCAGGAATACGAAATCATCACGCACAATCTGGCAAATGTGAGCACAACCGGATTTAAGCGAAGATGCAACGCATTCTCGAAAGCGCTCGAAGATCAAGGTTCGCCAGACCAGACATATACACCGGGAACAGTTGAATTGAATTCTGCTTTGGATTTTTCGCAGGGTAATCTTACCGAGACAAGTCGGAAGCTGGATTTTGCGTTAATGGGTAAAGGGTTCTTTGTTATCGAAACTCCCGACGGGCCTCTTTATACACGCAATGGAATTTTCTCTACAAACCAGAACGGACAGCTTGTCGATATTGACGGCAGAACTGTCGCAGGTGAATCGGGCGCTATCACGATTCCAGGCAGTGTGGCTCTTTCTCAACTTTTTGTTACGAACGACGGCACGATAACTGCGCAGGGAACCACGATAGGGAAGCTTAAGCTTGTAGATTTTGGTGACAATCAGGACAAACTTGTGTCCGTGGGAAATAACTGCTACATGATGACAGAAGAAGGCATCGAACCTGCGGCGGCGGAAAATATTATTGTGAAGCAGGGTTTTCAGGAAGCTTCGAACGTCCAGATTGTTGAAGAACTGGTTGACATGATTATGGTTTCGAGACTTTACCAGGCGAATATGGAGTTTATGAGTGCAAGCAAGGATGCTACAAGCAGTCTTATAAGTGCAGCAATGGGATAAATTCGTACTGTGTTCAGCGTTCTGCGTGATGCGCATCGTTATACGCCGAGCTCAGAACACAGAACTATGAAAAAAGGAGTTAAACAATGTTAAGAGCGTTTTCAACTGCGGCAACTGGCATGACTGCTCAGCAGATGATGGTGGATACAATCTCGAATAATCTGGCTAACATAAATACTACAGGTTTCAAACGCAGCCAGATAAACTTTCAGGACCTGCTCTATGTCAAGATGCAGGAATCGGGAACAGAAGTAGCGTCGGGTATTGTTGCTCCTACTGGTTTGGAAATAGGAAGCGGTGTGAGAGCCGCATCGAATGTAAAAGTCTTTACGCCCGGTGAGCTCGAAAGTACAGGTAACAATCTTGATATTGCAGTAACCGGCGAAGGTTTCCTTCAGGTTGTTATGCCGAACGGAGAATTGAGATATACGCGCGATGGCGCATTACAGATTAATGCCAACGGAGAATTGGTCACTTCGCATGGTTATGCTGTGGAGCCTTCAATCAGCGGCCTGTCGGATGTTGTTGCCATAACAATCCAAAAAGACGGCGGTGTCAATGTCACCGATGCTTCAGGCTCGCAATCAGTTGTGGGAAACATTCAGCTGGCGCGCTTTCCGAATCCGGCAGGTCATTCGGAAACAATCGCAAGCGGCTCACCGACTACAGGAAATCCCGGAGAGAATGGCTTCGGAACAATCCAGTCGGGTTTCCTTGAGAAATCGAATGTGCAGATGGTGACAGAGCTTGTCAACCTGATTACAGCCCAGAGAGCGTATGAGACAAACTCGCGCGCTATAAAAGCTGGGGATGACATGCTGAGGACAGCTAATAGCCTGACTACCTAAGGATTATTATGAACAAAAGCAACATTATTTTTGTGTTATTTTTATTTTGCATAACATGTTCTGCGCTCGGAAACACTCAGAACACAGAACTCAGCACATCTGCTTTGCAGATTTATCTGCCAAGGGAAATTACAGTTCAGGATAATACATTACTCCTTGGCCAGATTGGTATTGCAAGAGGACCTGAGACTCTCATGAAAAAGGCCGACCAGGTCACTTTGGGACGTTTTTCGATGTCGGGACAGGAAATAGTTGTTCCGAGAAATACTATACTGAGCAGACTCGCTTCTAATGGATTTTCAGCATCGGATGTGACATTTATCGGTGCCGAAGAAGTCACTGTAAAACAAAAACAGCAAATCATAGACAGCGAGGATTTTACAATCCTCGCAGATGATTTTCTGAAAAAGAACCTGAGCGGCAATTCGATATCAGCCTGGAAACCTGTTCGCGCCGCCCAGGAAATGATTATTCCAGACAACGTTGCAAACCTAAAATATTCCTGTTCATTCGAAAAGAATATTCAGGCTAGTCAGGTTAAGGTTGAAGTCTCTGTTTTCTCGGGAGATAACAAGATTGGCTCAAGGAGCGTGACTTTCAGACTTGAATACGAGAGCCGCACTCCAGTTGCTATCGTCGATATAGCACCTGGTGCAGTTATCAGCACTGAAAATGTCAAGATCGAAAAAAGGTCTTCAAATTCTCCAGAGCAGAAGGACTGGAAGTCTCCCTATGGAATGCTCGCAAAAAGAGCGATTAAGGCAAATACTGAAATCCGCGATCAAATGCTCGCTTCAGTCGAGCGTCAGATTGTCATAAAAAGAAACCAGAACGTAATTATACGTATAGAAAAGCCCGGCTTTGTAATAACCGCGGTCGGCAAAACAATGCAGGACGGAAAGTCTGGCGATTTCATAAAAGTCAGAAACGTGGATTCCCAGAGAATTATTATTGCGAAAGTTAATGGAGACGGAAGCGTTGAACCCGTTTTGTAGAAGGAGAAAATAATGCACTGGAAAAAAGAGATTGTATTTGTATCGCTGGCGTTGCTGTTCGTATTTTCCAGCTTCTCGAAGGCGTCGTCGATCTGGGCCAAGAGAACGAAACATGCTAAGTCATTATATGCTGACGACGTCGCCAGACAGATAGGGGACGTTCTCACTATAAAAATTGCTGAAAACAGTACCGTCGATAACAAAGCAAAGAGAGACCTGACTAAAGAGACTGATAGAACGACCGCTTTCAACGGGGAAATAGGTAATATCGCTGATATTGGCGATTTCGGTATGACGGCAAGCAGTGATAACGAGCTGACGAGCAAGGCTGATTATAAAGATGAAAGAAAGTACGTCGACAGTGTCACTGTAGTTGTGATGGATATTCTGCCGAACGGCAATCTCGTCATCCTGGGGAATCGTGAACGTAATATCGCAGGAGATATTCAGACAATTGAACTGAGCGGGATGGTAAGACCCAGTGACATCGAGTACGATAATACAGTTAGAAGTGAGCAAGTTGCTGATTTTCGGCTGATTACGAAAAACAAGGGAGTGAGCGCCCCGTATACCAGGCCCGGCTGGCTCGGTACGATTCTCGATATTATTTGGCCGTTTTGATGTTTTGGGAATAGAAACCTATGAAATCACGAATCTATATTAGAGTAATAGTCATTACACTTATAATATTTGCCTGTGTGACAAATACAGGCAGATGCGAGCGTATAAAGGATATTGTGGATATTCAGGGACTTCGAGGCAATCCGCTCAGTGGAATAGGACTGGTCGTCGGGCTGGCCGGAACGGGAGATTCTTCACTTCTTTCTCGCCAAATGCTTACAAATATTCTACGAGAATCAGGTCTCGTTCTAAATCCCTCGGATTTGTCAGGAAACAATATCGCAGTTGTTATGGTAACTACAGAACTGGGACCGTTCGATCGCGAAGGATCGCAAATAGATGTAAGTGTTTCAGCAATCGGGGATGCCAAGAGTCTCCAGGGCGGCACGCTTTTGGCTACACCTCTGGCAGGTCTGGATGGACAGATTTACGCGGTAGCCGACGGCGCAGTGTCGATCGGAGGCTGGACTGCTTCAGGTGAAAACGCTTCTGTCACCAAGAACCATCAGACTGTAGGCAGAATTCCCAACGGCGCAACTATCGAGCAGCAGGAACTGTCGGAATTTTATGAAAAAATAAAAGGTGACCGAATTGTTACGCTGAATTTGAGAAACGCCGATTTTTCCACTGCCGAACAGATTAGACGTGTGATTAATGTAGATTTTCCTGAAAGCACGAAAGTCGCAGATGCAGGTACGATTCAGATCAAAGTGCCGAGCGGCATCGAAGACGACAGGATTGCCGGCTTTATCTCCGATATTACACAGCTCGAAGTGAAGGTCGACTCGCCTGCCGTTGTAGTTATTAACGAACGGACCGGGACAATTGTAGTTGGGGAAAATGTGTCAATTTCAGCAGTTGCGATTTCACAGGGTTCTCTTGTTGTCAAAATTTCGGAAACTGAACTGGTTTCTCAGCCTGTCGCTCCTTTCTCGAATTCAGGAACGACGCAGAGAGTCCCTGAAACTTCAATGGAAGTCGAAGAGGGACAGTCCTATTTAATTCCTGTGCAGCGTTCGGTCACAGTTTCCGAGTTAGCCAAGAGTCTTAACAGCATTGGCGCTACGCCAAGTGACATAATAGCGATATTTAACGCGCTGAAGAAGGCCGGGGCGCTTCAGGCAAGACTGGAGATGATGTAGAGTAAATTATATGGAAGATACGAAGTTGTTATTTCCCGGGCAAATTGCACAAGTGTTACCTGTAGGGACTGAGTCAGATGAAAGACACCATCGGAAACTGGGGCTTTGAAAAGGATAGCGCATCGGAACAGGTTGACGGAATATTCTGGCTCTATCTCGCGCGTGATATGGCTGATAAAGGGGGGCTTGGCTTGTGGAAAAATATCTATGATTCCATGCCGGGTAACAAATAAGTATTAATAGATGAATAGAGAGAGACCGCAAATGGTTGCGAAACAAATAGAAAGACAAATTGACGAAATGCTCGATTGTCTTGATATAGACATTGAGCATATTCGAAAGAATCTCGCACATCTCAATGAAATGCGCGGCCTGGTTATTAAACGTGACGATGAAGCATTGCAGAAATTGCTCGATTGTATTCAGGCTGAATCGGAAAGCTACAAAGAGTTCGAGTCGAACAGGCAGATGATAAGAAAAAGATTAGCTGAATCTTTTGATTGCGCTGTGAGCAAAATCAATCTGACAATGCTTGAAAAGAACCTGCCTGAGACAAAAAGCGTTTTGGTGCGCGCGAAAAAAGCACAGTTAAAATCGTTAGTTGAAGACTTCAAAAAGGAATACGCAAGCACAATAATCCTCGTATCCGAATGCGCAAGGTTCAATAAGATGCTCTTGAGAAGCATTTTCAGTCCCGGTAAAACGGGATCAGTTTATTATAATGCAAATGGCACAATTGGAAGACCTAAAGAAACGAATAATTCATGGCTGGTTAATTGCGGCTTATGAAAAGTGATTAGTAGTTCGAATAGCGAATCGTTTGTAAGAATGGAGAGAATCAGTGGGCAGTTTTGATATAGGACTAAGCGGCCTCGGCGCGGCACAGCGGGCGTTTGACATAATCGGCAATAATATAGCCAATGCCGCTACCGAAGGTTACCATCGGCAGAGACTTAATCTGTCTCCATCTTTCTCTTCACAGATAGGCCCAATAATGCTCGGCGGAGGCGTCGACGTCAAAGGAGTCACAAGATTGGTAGATGAGCTTCTGGAAAACGAAATTTACAGGCAGCAATCATCGCTGGGACAGATTTCCCAGGAGCTTTATACGCTTAAAACAGTTGAGACAACTTTTGGCGAACTTTCCTCAGAAGGCGGCTTGAGTGCGGCTATGGACGATTTCTTCAACGCGCTTCAGGAGCTTTCTGCTCATCCGACAGAAGCTATATGGCAAAAACAAACTGTTTGTGCGGCTGAAAGCATGGCGGACCGATTCAGGATGCTTGACGAGTTTCTTACGAAACTCGACAATCAAATTCTTTTGCAGGCCGATAGCGTAATTGAAGAAGTCAACGCTCTCGTGAAATCGATAGCAGAGCTGAACGGCAGGATCGAAAGGATGGAAATTGGAGGCGGTCAGGCAAACAATCTACGAGATCAGAGAGACAACTGCATTTCGCAGCTTGCAGAGTTAGTGCCTGTCGAAACCCAATCACGTGAGTACGGTGTAGTTGATCTCAGTATCGCAAGAATACCTGTTTTAACTGGCACTTCAGCAGTCGAGCTGGATGTCGGACTGGACAGTGACAGGGCTCTGGGTATTACTGTCGCGGGCGAATATAACCACTGTACTGACATACAAGGCGGCCAGCTCGGCGCATTGTTTTCTCTGAAGAATACTATAGTCTCGGGCATTCATAGCGACCTCGATAGCCTTGCGTCTGTAATAATAAGCCGCATAAATCAGTATCACGTGCAGGGAGTTGGCTCCGAAGGCTCGTTCAGCGAAATCACAGGCTGGTCTATGGCAAGCGAAAATCTGGTGGACTTTCAGCCTCCTGTGTCGGATGGTAATATCTACATCCGATTGACAAATATAAGTACAGGACAGGTGACACGCACGGCAATTCCAGTTAATGTTTCAAATGATTCTCTATCTTCAATAGCGGCAGACATATCTAATATTACGGGGCTCAGCGCATCCGTCTTCGATTCGAGGCTGCATATACAGGCTGATAACGGATACAAGTTCGATTTTCTGCCTGCGGTTCTTCCAATACCGACAGATAGTGACTTTACAGGCGCTTCGTCATCACCTGATGTTTCAGTGTCGGGTATTTATAATGGCACCGAAAATCAGACGTTCACATTTACAGTATCGGGAACGGGTTCGATAGGAAATGGAACTCTGCAAATTATTGTCGCCAATGGTGATGGTGATACAGTAAAAACCTTTAATGTCGGCTCAGGCTACGCGGCGGGTGACATCCTGGACGTCGGGAACGGAATTAAGATAGCTCTCGGAACTGGAGATGTGGTTAATGGAAATACATTTGAAGTTGATGCATTTGCAAAGAGTGATACGACAGGTGTATTAGCTGCCTCTGGGATAAACACTTTCTTTTCGGGCAGGAACGCTTTCGATATTGCAGTGAGTTCTGACATAAGTGATGATCCTGAACGGATAGCGGCCTCTATAGGCGCAGATCTGACTGACAATGAAAATCTCCTGAAGCTCGCTGCACTGAGGGATTTGCAGATAGATGAGCTGGATTCCATGACAGCTGGAGAGTTTTATCGCAGGATGGTCACGGATATCGGTCTGGAAATTTCAACGAAGGACATTCGCCAGGAGAATATACAAGCGGCGATTCAAAATCTCTCGAACCAGCAGAGTGAAATCAGCGGTGTCAACATAAATGACGAAGCTGCACAAATGCTCGTTTTCGAGCAGATGTTCCAGGCGATGGCGAAATACCTGGGCACCGTCCAAAATTCGTTATCAACTATGATGGAATTGTTATGAGCGGATCACTTAACAGCATTTATAGCAACGTAAGTTTCGCTTTATTGGTAAATACAGAAGCGATGACACGACTTCAGGAGCAGGTTTCCACAGGCTCGCGTATCAACAGAGTCTCGGACGATTCCACTTCTGCTTACCAGGTGATGGGACTCGAAACAAAACAGAAGTCTCTGGACAATTATATCGGTCTCATAACAGAGACTATGGATTCGCTTCAACTCTCTTCGAATATAGTCCAGGATATCGTATCTGCACTTGCTGACGTGAAAACTCGTCTTACCCAGGTTTCGAGCGGCCTTTACAGTGAAGATGCCCGGAAAAGAACAGCAGAGAATATTGACAACATTCTGGAACAGGTAGTTACATTAGCCAATACAAAAAATGCAGGACAATATATTTTTGGCGGTGATAATACGAGCTCGGCGCCTTACCAGATAGAACGAACCGATGGCAAAATTACCTCCGTGACATACCAGGGAAGTTTAAATAGCAGAAATATAGAGATTGCGCCTGGTATGAAATCGGCTTCTTCAATGGTGGGCGAAGAAGTTTTCCGTTGCGATAATCGTGGCACTCCCGTCTTTTTCGGCAATACAGGTGCACGTGGAGGCTCGGGTACGTCCAGTGTCACAGGGGATACCTGGCTGACTGTTACAGGCTCAGAAGGAAACTGGAGTCTTTCAATCGACGGCGGTTTGACGACATTCTCCACTGACGGCACAGATACGAACCTTGCAGTGACAGACTCATCAACCGGCGAGGTCTTGTATGTCGATACTACACAAATCAGCAATACCGGCTCGGATTTGGTGAGAACGCCGGGAACGTATGATTTGTTCGGCATGTTAATTAGTATTCGCGACATATTGGATAACCAGGCAAATCTCTCCGAATCGCAGATCAGGGAGCTTCAGGATACAACATTGAACTCGATAAACGCAGTTAACAACGTTCTTGTCCAAACGGAGGTTACAACCGGTTCGAAAATCGGTTTTCTTGAAAATCTAAAATCGAGCCTTACTAATATTAGATATAACGCTGAGGACGAATCGACTCGTCTTCAGGAAGCGGATATCGCGCAAATAACAGTTGATTTGTCTCGCCGCGAGGTTCTGTATCAAATGTCTTTGGCTATTGCAGGAAAACTAATGTCCACGTCTTTGCTGGACTTCATAGAATAATGAATTTTCGCAGCGCTGCAATGCTTCTTTTCGTGTACAGCTCCACGAGACCAGAGACTGAACACAGAATCACAAGTGTCTGATATTTATACATGTTTTGAGGGAAAAAGACGGAAATTGCGAATAAATGTGGAAATGTTATTGCGGCATGAAATTTGCTCTGCCTAATTATAATTGAGATGAGTGCAGAACGTGCTTCGCGCACACTTCTTGCCGAGACAGGCAAGGCCTATTCTGCACTCCTGGTCTTTCTTCCAATTAGAAAACCACTGCTGAAAAGGAGTAAAAATGGGACCAGAGAAAAACTGGAATCCGGAAGGCAATATTCCGAAAGATTCTTTCGGAAACATAAATCTGTACGATAAAGGTCTGGAAGCGGCCCAGGCAGGCCGGTACGAACAGGCATTGGACTATATGCGGGAGCATTTGCGTTTGAACGATGAAGATGCGCAGGTGCTCAATGATACCGGCGCGATTCTCCACTGTCTGGGACGCTCGGAAGAAGCCATTGGCTATTTCCTCAAAGCACGCGAATTGAATGGTGACTCGGCTGAAATATTGTGGAATCTCACTGAGACTTATTTGGCGATCGGCAGGGCGAACGAAGCCGCATATCTTTTTGATGATATGAAAAAGATGGAAATCCTGAACGTCGATGTGCTTAACAGGACTGCAAACGAATTCCTTGGCCAGAATAATAAAGCCGGAGCAATTGAAATGCTTCTGAAGTCTCTTTATATTTGTCCCGAGCAGGAAATTCTCTCGCCCATGCTTAAGGTGATTAAGTCAAAGAGACCGAAAATTGCGTTCTTTTGCGGTGGTGACGGGATGAATTTTTTGAGCGAGGTATATGAATTTGCAAGGCAGCGTTTCGAGGTCAGACTTTTTGACGGTCAGAATGAAGAACAACTGTACGAACTTATGAAATGGAGTGACATCTCATGGTTCGAGTGGTGCACGAATCTGGCGTTAATTGGCTCGCGAAAGCCAAAGGTTTGTAAAAACATCGTTCGGCTGCATCGCTATGAAGCGTACGAGCAATGGCCGCAGCAGGTGAACTGGTCGAATATAGATTTTCTTATCACAGTCGGAAACAGTTTTGTAAAAGAAGCTCTTAA
>JARRRJ010000177.1:0-6912 GCA_037380865.1 Sedimentisphaerales bacterium | reverse complement strand
ATGGCTCTGGATCACGACCCCAACCATATGGATCGATAAGATTGATAGGATTATTTATACAGTATGTATAATAATTCACCACATCATTTGCTGGGTCTTTTTGGAGGAATCTGCCTATGTATGGATTATAGTATCTTGCTCTGTAGTAGTAAAGTCCGGTTTCGAGGTCGTATCTTCTTGCGGTGAACATGTATGGATTGCCTATTAGTGTAATGGGCTTTTGCTGCACTGCGGCTGTATAGTTTGCGCAGATGCTGTATATATAAGAATCTATGGTGCTTGAGCCGAATTCCTCGGGCATTTCTCCGGCCCATATTTGGGAGGATGCGGCCCGTCCGGGTGTGTATGAAGTAAAGATTTAAAAATGGTGGGGTAGTACCTAAGGCATCCCATAGGGAAACCTCACCCTACAAATATTACCAATATTGTTTCGTTATAGTATTACTCTGCCTTTAATAGTATTTCGATTTCTGAGCGCTCTCGTTCAGTGAGAACATTTATTTTCTTGTCGATTTCCAGAGCCTTGTTTAGATAATTTTGTGCGTTAACGGAATCTTTAAGCTGTGAGCAAATTTTTCCGAGCTGCAGAAGTGTCCTTGCTTCTTTCTGTTTATTCGACGGAGTTAATTCGAGGAGTCTTTCGAAATCGTTCCTGGATTCTGTCAGCCTGTTCATCTTCAGCAGAATGGTTCCCCTTGTATCAAGCATATGCACATCATCAGGAGCAAGTTTCAATCCTCTGTTGACCAGATCCAGAGCTGCCTGGTAGTCTTGATTTTGCTGCTGTATAATCCATGCGAGGTCATTTATAACACGCGTATTATCAGGATGCTCTTTATTTAATTGTTTGTAAACCTGGATGGCACGTTCGATATTTCCCGTTCGATACAGGCAGGAAGCCAAACCAAATTGCGCATCGAGCATTCCGGGAGATAAACTCGCTGCCTTCTCGAAAAGCTTTAAGGCGTCGTTTGTAAGCTCCTTTGAGCCTAATGTCGTCAACACAGAAGCGTCAGATACGAGTATCGCGGAATTTTGCTCTTTCGCTGAAAGATAAGCTGAAGTCACTTTACCAAGTTCGTCATATCTGCGCTGAGCAACAAGCCAGACGAATCGAGCGTGAATCACACTAAGATTGTCAGGCTCGATCTGTTCCGCCTGCTCGATATAATCTTCAGCCTTGTTCATATCGCCGGTGGAACGATATAGCTCTGCAAGTTCGACGAGCACAGAGATGCTTCTGCTTCCTGCGTCGGTTTTAGAATAAGATTCGAGTTTCGCAACAGCTTCCTGCGGCTTTCCCAGCGCGACCAGGATCTTTGCGCGCGATAATAGCAAGCGTTCATCTTCGGGATTAGCATTGAGCGCAGTCTCTGTCATTTTGCGAGCTTCCGCGAGCAGGCTTTGGTCCTTGCTTTGAAGTGCTACTTCCATTGCGGCGGCATTACTAATATCCTGACTGAGTACAGTTCGGGATAATTCGACAGCCAGCTTTGTATCTCCGAGGGCAAGCTCAGCTTTTGCTCTGGACGCCATCAAATCAGGACTATCCTGGTTTGAGCCAAGCGCTCGAACTGCCAAATCGCGTGCAGCTCTGTAATCTTGCTCCTGCATTGCCATATCGATTAACCAAAGGTGGACATCGACCGCGGTTGGATCAAGTTTGATGATATCTTCTAATTTCTGTTTAGCACTTTGATATGACTGCAAGCTCGGTTTTTCCATCAATTTTGCGGCTTCATACTTCATTATTTCAGTGTCATCAGGAAGTTTTTCCTGAAGGGATTTGAGGATTGTCAGCGCTCTTGGTCGATCCTGTACAGGTCCGGGTGAAAATAATAATTTCATAAACGCACGCTGCAAATTCAGATTATCCGGATATTTTTCAATTCCATCTTCGATGGCTGCAAGCGCCTTTTCGCTGTTGCCTCTAGCCAGATAAAAGTTGCATAGCAGCCCGAAGCTACCGGCGCCGGCCTGTGAAAAGGTTGTTAGCTTAATGTAGTCTTTTTCAGCGTCTTCGTATTTTCCCTCACCAGCGAGAAACAACGCACGCATCCAGTAAGCATTAAAATCATTGTGGTCTGCCACATAATCATTTATAACTTCAAAAGCTTCCTGCTCCTGACCTTCCGCTTTCATGATCGAAGCCTTTGCTACTGTCAGCGAAGGCAGGTCGGGATTTATTGCTTCCGCTTGGTTCAGGTAAGCGAATGCTTCGTTTGCATCTCTCGTCTGCTGGTAAGTCAGGCGAGCCAGCTGCACACGTGCCGCCGCATCCTGCTTATCATTGGAGATTCGCAATTCCAGCTCATTTATCGCCCTGGAAATGTCACCTGCTCCGACGGCCGCTCGTACCTGCCAGGCGTTGCTGACCTGCCAACTCGTTTTAACCTTCGTCAGAACCTTCTCTGCATCCTCGAAGCGTCCCTGTTTCTCAAGTAATGCAAGCAGTATGTCAGCAACATTGCCGGCGGAAGGATTTCTGTCAATCGCTTGCTGACAAGTTTCTTCGAGTTTCCTGTCATCCCCTGATTTCTGGTACATTCTCGCCAGAAGCAGTACCGGCGCCGACCATCGCGGGTCCGAGTCGATACAGTATTGAAGAAGGTCGGTTATTTGCTGCTGCTTTGCCAGCCAATCAGCCGAGGATAGTAAAAGTGATGCCTCCTGCAGACGCCAGTAAAGCCCGGTCTGTCCCTCGATCTTCTTCAATTCATCAATCAGTTTGCCGGCTTCCGACTGGTTCTCGCAGACTTCAGGAATGCTTAGAAGCAGAAGGCGCGTTTGGATATCTTTTTCATCCTGTGCGGCCAAGCCTTTCAGCGTCTGGATTCCTTGTGTCCTGTTGCCTTCGGCGATATCCAGCAGAGCAAGTTTGACGGACAGCCGTCGTTTCTGCCTTCCTTCGGTAATTGAAGCAAGTCCTTTTTCAAGGCACTTGCGCTCGGAATCGTAGTCCTTCTGTGCGTCATAAACCTCCGACAGACCTATCCATGGATCTGCGACATCAGGATGACGCTCACAGGCGGAATTGTACGTGCTTACAGCTTCGGCAGTTCGCCCGGTTTGATAATAGTATTTTGCAAGGCGTATTTCTGCAATCAGAGGTTCTTCGCACTCTGTGATGGCAAGCTTGAGCTCTTTTTCTGCCGTGCCGGATTGTTTAAGATTAATTGCAATAGCCGCTTGTAACATGCGAATATTGACGTCACGACTGTGCGACTGGCGCAGTGCTCGAAGTTCTTCTGACAACTTTTCGAGTTTTGCTTTGTCTACTGACTCCGGCCCTTCACAAGCCAGGTGAATTTCTGCTTCTATGCGAATGAGCTTTGCCTGGTTATCATCCGGATTGAGCGATTCTGCCTTCTGAGCTGACGTAAAAGTATTTTCCCAATCCTTCCATGCGAAATACTCCTTCGCGAGCTGCAAGTTCATCTGCTCATCGTTCGGGTAGAAACTGAGGTATTTAATAATTGTTTTGACAGCTCGGCCGGGCTGGGTAGTTTGACTGTATGCATTTGCCAACAATCGCCAAAGTTCAGGAACCGAATCCTGATTTACTGTAACAGGCTCCAGAATGTCGATGGTTTGATATGGATTTCCTTCAGCCAGGGCAACGAGTGCCTCCAGATAAGATCTGTTGAGACTGGATGTTTGTGTTTCCGGGAACTTGTGAACAACAGCAAGATATTCATTAAGATATGCGCGGGCGTCGGTGATCCTTTTTGCGGTAACGTAAATCCGAACAGCGGCTGGAAGAACTTGTACCCTGTTTCTTTGCTCGGTTAATATTCCCAGCGTTTTATCAGCAAGAGAAGCGGCCTGATCAATTTCGCCTTTCCTCAGCAAAATATCGCCGCCTAATAAGAACTCTGCTACAGTTGAAACGTTGGGGTCAAAGTAGTATTCTTCTATTATCTCGCGCGGAAGCTCTTTCACCTTTTTTAATTCTGCGGCCGCTTTGTCGAGCTCATCGAGCTCGAGCCACTGTGAGCCAGCCAAAAAGAGAGTCTGAGGATTCCGGGTCCCGATTTCATCAGCTGCGTCAAGGTCCATACGTGCGTAACTTAAACGTTTGCTGAGACTCATATCGAGCCTCGAAGCCTTTTGGCAGTAGAACGCGGCGCGATTTACCAGAGCTTCAGCGGATTGCGTATTGTAGTTCACCGCTTTGTTAAGGTATGCGAGAGCTTCGACAGCAGTCGCGGCAATGCTGCCTCTGCTCGCAATAATATTGCTCATATAAAAACAGGCTTCTGTGTATTGCGGGTATTTCTCCGACTGGGCTTCGATGTCATTTATAAGCTTGCTCAATACCTGCTCAGCTTCATCGTTCCTGTTCAGTTTGATCAAGGCTTCTGCCAGCCAAAGCGGAGCTTTTCTATCGTTTGGAAAAACCTCAAGTTTTTTTCTCGCAATATACGCAAGCTCCTCGTAATTCTCTGTACCTGTATAAAGAATCGCAAGCTTTTTATAAGCGTTTTCATCGCGCGAGTCCAGTTGTATAATCCTGCGATATGCGGAAATCGCTCCGGCGATGTTGTCAGGATTGAGAGGTCTGATAGAGAGTCTTGCTTCAGCATACATTTTAAGAATTTCGACGTCATCCTGATTTCGGTCTAGATATTCTTTGAAGTTCTCAGAAGCGACCGACCAGTCTCTGTTTTCATAAGCTTTCCTGCCGGCTTCGAGGAACATTTTCGTAAAGATGTTCCTTCGTATCTGACGAGCGGCGAATAAGGATACTACAACTGCCGCCGTAACAAGTATCAAAATCGTAAGGACCTTTATGTTCACCTTCGCATATTTTTTTCCGCTGAGCATTACACATTCTCCCTGGGAATTAAATGACCCACCATTTACGGATTCTATCTTTTAATTATTTCGAATTTGTACTATTATCATATCGAACGAAATTCACGTTTAATTTAGTTCGTAAATGTAATATGCACAGGTAAATAGTGGAAATTATGCGTTTGAGGAGAATTTCATAATTCTATATGAGTGTAGACCACCAATACAACTCTAAAAGAGAAAATATCATTTTCTTCTCTCTGGAGCAGAGAAATTACTGAACATATAGACGGTGGCGTCCTTTTCGTCAGGACTTCACCTCACTATCTCTTCCCTTAACCGTATCTCTAGGAATACGTTACCTGAATCTGCGAATTTTCATCCTTATTGCACCCAATCCTATGAAACCGAGAATCAAAGCTCCGGGAGCAGGAATTACAGCTAGGTTGTCAAATTCGAAAGCATAAGGCGATGAGCCGCCATACCCGTCGAAACTTGTGAATCTGACAGCATCAAAGTTTGGTACACCGTAGAAATTCACATACAGATTCGATGCCGCACCTTCCCATGCGCCGTTAGCTACACTCGGCGCGGGCAGGTCGCTTCCCGTCCAGGTCCCGTTTGCAACTACAGCTCCGTTTCTCAGGAATTCAATCTGGTTGTACTCATCGATAGAGCCCCAGAAGAGTCCGAGATAATCATAAGTTGGTCCGCCGAAATCTACCGTGGAAGATAACGGTGAGACATCTTCGTCTCCCGGTACCGCATAATAGAAAGTGGCGTCAGCCGACGCTGTAATGTCATTCCACGGAGCTGCGCTCAAACCCGATTGCGAATACTGTCTAATAGTACCGTTGTCAGAGTAATTCCAACCGGGTCTTCCTGAGTCAAAAGTGTCAACTATAGCCGGGCTGTAGGGCGTTGTGAGCGTACCGTCTAAAGCCACTGAATAACTGTAGTCAACTGTAATAATCGCAGAGGCGTTACTTACACACAATGCGGCACAACATAAAACAATAAGAGACATCCTTTTCATAAAGTCACCTTCCCCTCTTTTCCTTTTTCTTCTTCTTTAGATACTTACAATTTTCTCTATAGAGATAACATTGTTTTATCCAATGTATCCTTTACCATTTACTACTTACTGCTTATGCGAATTTCCTTAGTTTAATACCTGCAATACCTAATCCGAGAATACCCAGAAGCACCGCACCTGGAACGGGAACAACTGATAAATGGAAGTTGTCCGATCCACTGTCACCGACATAATCAACGAGGAAGCCAAACTGCGATACAGTTCCGGAAAATACCGGTGTGCTCAAAAATGTCATACTGTGAGCGGGTATTGTTGTGAAACCGGAAGAATACGTGTCCACATCAGTTTCTACGTAGATGTTGACTGCCCAGAGATCATCGTCATCATTTGCAAAATAGGACCCAAACTGGTCATAAGAAGTTCCAATCGGTGGTTCAGGAAGAGAACCATTCAGCCCGATTGTCATTTCCTGGCTGTTAATGAGTTGACCCAAAAAACCTACCTCCAATTGCATGTCCGGCCCATATGCATCGTATGCAGGATTTACCGCCCACTCAACCGTTGAGCCGACTGTCCCAGGTGCATCAATCACCAGATATAATTGATTAGTAGTAGGCTCCGGGGTATTCAACTGCCTAAATTGTGTTGCAGTTGAAAAATCAAGTTCCCATATATCAGCCATTGCGGAAGAAGTGATAAAACACAAAATCACAATACAAATATACAAAATATTAAATCTTCTTTTCATCATACGTCCCCTTTCTTTCTTCACCTTAAATTCATTCCATTTATATGTTGATACAAAATATTCTTTGCTATACGAAATCTTTCAGTTTTACGCTTGCTGTCGCCAGACCGAGAAAGCCAGGCAGGAAAGCGCCGGGTACAGGATTAGTAATTGTTTTCATAAACATATGAGTCACTCGAACCTCCGTTGATGCCTGTGACAGGCTCGAAACTGTATTAGGTTCGCGCGTATAGGTGGCGTATTCAAAGATATTGAAATTAACAGGAATGCTGTCAACGACACTCTTTTCATACCATCCACCTTCAGTATTGCAAAAAGCCCGATAACTAGA
>JARRRJ010000176.1:0-5066 GCA_037380865.1 Sedimentisphaerales bacterium | reverse complement strand
CGCTTTCGAGCTGTTGGAGCGTACCAGTATAAAACCTATTATATTCGACAGAGAAGAAGATATAGGCGGAATTTCAAAGACAGTCAACTATAAGGAAAATAAGCTTGATATCGGTGGACACAGGTTTATTTCCAAATCATCAAGGGTAATAAACTGGTGGAAGGAAATCCTGCCAACGCAAAGCTCGAGAGTATGATCTAGGGACGGACCCTATTTTAGAGCCCCTGCATTTGCGGGCAAGCTCGTGCTACGTAGCGAGCTACTTCGCAGAGTAGCAAATCCCACCCTGCTGCTCTGCGTTCCAGGCGAACTCTGCGCTGTTATTCGTCTTTTGCTAATTTAGCCTGCTTCTCTATTTCGTTGAGGTAAGTGAGGGTTCTTTCGAGCTTGTCAGTCAGGTGTTTGAGTTTTAGAAGGGTTTTTATACGCGTGAGCAATTCGAGTTTGTTTACTGGTTTGCTCAGGAAATCGTCCGTTCCAGAATCGATGCCTCTCTCGATGTCACCGAATTCACTGAGCGCTGTCACCATAATAATTGGTATATCGGCCGTCTTGGGATCGTCTTTTATTCTCTTGCAGACTTCGAAGCCGCTCATCTTGGGCATCATTACATCCAAGAGGATCAAATCGGGCGGATCTTTTCTGACGATATCGAGCGCTTGTAAGCCGTCATGGGCTGGGACTGTTGTGCAGTCCACATCTTCGAGGTACGCCTGCAAAAGTTCGAGATTCTGTTGGTTATCATCTACAACCAGAATGACCGGCTGTTTCTGCTGCGATTTTTCTGTATCAATTTGTTCCATGGAACAATGCTCCTGATTTTATCTGTCGTACCTGTGCAGGCAGGAATTACAGATTAATTTAAGTTACTGAGATTTCAAAGGTTATATAAAAAATATTCAAAATAATCGATCAATTCTACTTATTTACCCAGCGCCTTTAATATTGCCTTGCAGAAAGCAGGCAAGTCTTCGGGCTTTCGCGAGGTAATCAGGTTTTCGTCCACGACACACTCTGCATCGACATACTCTGCGCCTGCGTTAATAATATCGTCTTTAATTGCCATAAAACATGTAGCTTTTTTGCCCGTAAATATTTTCGTGCTGCAGAGCAGCCAGCCGCCGTGACATATTGCGGCTATTATCTTGCCCGCGTTCACCATGTCGTTGGCAAAGTTAATCATATCGGGACTTCTTCGCATAAAGTCGGGCGCGAAGCCGCCGGGCACTACCATGCAGTCGAAGCTTGCAACGTCAGCCTGCCCCGCCGCTATTTCGGACATGCAGAGATAGCCTTCCTTGGAAGGATATTCTTTTTTTGCCTGGGCCGCAACAAAATTAACTTCCAGCCCCGCTTCCTTGAGCCTTAAATACGGATACCAGACTTCGAGAACCTGGTACATCCGGTCAACCATGACCGCTACTTTTTTTGCCATGTTTCTGTTCCTTATCTTTCACAGTTATCTTCGATAAATTCACGAATTTCAGGTCTTATATAAATTTGTTCGATGTCGATCAGCTTTCCCACCGCCTGCGCACACAAAAGTGCCATAAGTGACGAAGGCGCCTGCGTGTCCCTGAAAAAAACATTTTCTCCTTTCATGATGCAAAGTCCCCCGCCGCTGCCGCCGAGCGGCTCTTCGCGTACTTTAACATCGTTGGCTTCCAATAATATCAAAAGCTCTTCTAAGATTCGCCGATCATCCATTTCATCATCTTAAGAAAATCTTTTAATCGTTTTGCTAAATACTATAAGCCTTTTCGCATTTTTGCAAAACTCTTGTTATAATTAATTATTATCGGTGCCATTTTCAAGAAAAACCGTCTTGAAAGTCGATATATCAGGTAAATAACGGATTACTGCAATATCATGGATTGATTTTACAACAGGAGCATACAGTTGGCAAGCATTACAGAAAAACGCCTCGCTTTGCATAGGCATCTCGAAATAAAAAAACAGGAAAACAACGAACTGAAAAACCAGCTTTCCCAGCTTCAGCATTTTGCCAATATTGGCACAGTGAGCCACATGATAGCTCACGAAATTAACAATTTGCTCACGCCGTTGAGAAGCTACGCAACTTTCGCGCTGCAAAACCAGGACGATAAAGAGCTTTCGGAAAAAGCGCTTCAAAAGACCGCAAAGAATTGCGAACGTGTGGCAAAGATTATGGAAAGTATGCTCGCTCTCGCAGACGGCCAAGAGCAGGAGAAACAGAATGTCAGCATTCGTGCGCTGGTCGAGGATATTTTCACGTGCCTGTGCAGGGATTTTTCCAAGGATAGAATAAAGGTCGAAATCGACATCCCGGCGGACTTGACCATGTGGGTCGTTCCAGTCCAGGTTCAGCAGGTATTGATGAACCTTATCATAAACGCCCGACAGGCAATGCTTTCTCGCGGCGGGACATTGACAATCAAAGCGGCGCAAACTCAGGACTCCGTCGAAATAGAGATTAGCGATACGGGAGACGGAATAAAGCCCGAGCACCTCGAGCATATTTTCGATTCTTTTTTTACGACGAAGAAAAATCACAAATTCACGGAAGAACACTCCGGCACAGGCCTCGGGTTGGCTTTCTGCAAAAAAATCATCGAGGAACATGAAGGCAGAATTTCGGCGCAGTCCCGGAGCGGCTCCGGGACAAAATTCAAAATCGTTCTGCCGAAATGCAGCCAGGGCAATACCTGATGGCGCCTTATGCTTACGAAATTGTTTTGCTTATATTACTCCTGTGCGGCTCAGCTTTTTTCTCCGGCGCAGAAACCACATATTCCAATATTACACGCAGGCAGATAAAGCAGCTGAAGGAATCCGCAAACAAGCTCTCGCACCTGGCATACAGGCTGCTCAAGAACCAGCGTAAATTGCTGAACTGCTTTTTATTCGGAAACATGACTGTCAATGTCCTGTTCTTCGCAGCGTCGAGCATTTTAATTATTCACATGAATAGAAAAAGTCCGACAGCGGGCGCGATTATTGCGATAGTGACTTTCGTCTCTATCTTACTGCTCGGGGAGATACTCCCGAAATCCATGGCTTACGCGAATTCGAAAACCCTCTGTGTCGTATTCGCGCTCCCTGCCTATTTCTTCGTTAAGATTTTCACACCATTCGAATTTGTTTTCAAGTACATCATAGTCGAGCCTTTTCTGAGATTGCTCCTTGGTCCCAAAATAGCTCCAAGAACATTTACCACGTCCGAATTCATATCGCTCATAGAATCGACACGAAAACAGGGCCTGATAACAGCCGACGAAAATAAACTTCTGAGCGAAATTGTGGAGCTTGGTTTCCTGAAAGTTCGCCACGTTATGAAGCCGCGTGTCGATATGATTGTCTGTGCCGTGACAGACTCAAACGCGGATGCACGGGAGAAAATGCTAAGGCATCATCTGACAAAGCTGCCCGTCTTTGCCGGCACAATAGACAATATCGTCGGTGTCATATATTTTCGCGAGCTCCTGCTTAACGATAAACTTGCCTTAAGCAAGCTTGTCAGGCATGTAAATTTCGTGCCGGAACAGAAGACTGTTGAGTCGCTTCTTGAGTTCTTCCGTAAAACGAAAACTGACATAGCAATCGTAGTTGACGAGTACGGCGGAATCGCAGGCTCGGTAGTGCTCGAGGACATCGCTGAAGAGCTCGTAGGCCAGATAGAACCTTCGGGCAGGCAGGAGGCTATAGAGCAGACTGGTCCGTTCGAGTATCGCCTCCGGGGAAACCTCGCTATACACGACTGGATCGAGATTTTCGGGATCGAGCTTGAGGATACACAGCAGGCGACTGTCGGAGGACTCGTAACCGCCCTGCTCGGGAAGATACCACAGAGCGGCGAAGTCGCGCGGATTAGAAACATCAAATTCACAGTTGAGAAAATGCATAAGAACAGAATAGAATCGATAATATTGTCCTTCGAGCCTTTCAGCAATGGTAATGCATAGCATATTCCTCATATTGGGATTTATTTTTTTCGTTCTGCTGGCCGGCCTCTTCTCCGGCTCGGAGACGGGCCTGTACAGGCTGAGCAGACTCCGTCTGCGGCTCGGGATCGAAAAGAAAAAACTTCCATTCGTAATGCTCAGCAGATGTGTGCACGACGCCTCGGGCCTGCTCATGTCTCTACTGATCGGTACAAATCTTGCCCAGTACCTCGCGACAAGTATTGTCACTTACATCCTTCTCCGCACACTGCAAACGGCACGCTATACGGAAATTCTTGTGACGATTTTCATTGCGCCGATTCTCTTCATATTTTCTGAACTGATTCCGAAGAATTTATTTTTCTACCGGTCCGATGTTCTTATGCCGTACCTGGGCCCGTTTCTTTACATATTTCACAAAGTCCTCACCTGGAGCGGCATGATAAGCGCGCTGAAATATATTTCCAGCCTTTTCGCAAGAATGACAGGCTCATCGACATTCTCGAAGACCGTCATGACGTCCGCCCAGAGACATGCCATGCAGGCGATATTGCAGGACACAAACGAGGAAGGCATTTTAAGCTCCGTCCAGACAGATATCATAAGCCGCCTTGTGAAGGTTTCCAACGTTCATATCAAGTCCGTGATGATACCGATTGATAAAGTTGTAAAAACCGATGTGAATTCCGACAAAGCTGAACTTTTGAGGATTTTAGAGAAGCAAAACTTTACGCGATTACTTGTTACCGAGGAAAAAACGGGAACTGTCAAAGGCTACGTAAATGTCTATGAAACTCTGAGTTCCCCCGGGCAGTTTTCCAGTCTCGAAGGCTTTACACTGCCGCTCAAACATATCGATGGAGAGACAGCCGTAACCGATGCCATTGATTTCATGCAGATGCAAAAACAAAAGATTCTTCTGGTGACGCGAGCGGGACGGGGAGGGTCTGAAAGAACGCTCGGGATAGTGACGATGAAAGACCTTGTCGAGGAGCTTCTCGGTGAATTGGCGGAGTGGTAGGAACAAACACATCCTCCGCTTATTCCGAAGTCACATCATATTCGTCGATAATTGCTTCGGCAATATCGTTAATTGCTTCGCGAGTACTTCCTATTGCTTTGTTGGCTATAATGGAAAACAGG
>JARRRJ010000175.1:0-12197 GCA_037380865.1 Sedimentisphaerales bacterium | reverse complement strand
CGATAGGAACTTCTTTTTCCTTAGCGAATGGCCGATACGCGTAACCGGCCCATTTAACTCCAACGTTATTCGAAAACTCAAGCATATTCAAACGCACACCGTGTGCGAAAATAGCGATAGCGGCCAGACCTATATTTAAGACATGACCGAAAATTACAATTGGTGCACCTGCAATCCATGTCGCTTTCGCTGCTACGGAGGCACCAAGACCATTAAACGCTACGGCGATGTAGTAGCTCGCAAGACCTACCGCAAAAAGCCTGATGTAGCTCATTATGTCACTGAATGTCGAAAGCAGAGGCAGGATGGATGCGGCAATTCCTATTAAAAATCTTTTCACAGGGTTTTTCATAGGCTCACTGCACCAGCCTATCACAACAAAACTAATCAATAAAATGATACCCACGAAGCCGGGTATTTTGTTTGCTCCGACAAAAATAAGGTACCAGATAATTGTCAGCATATCGATTAGTATAACCATCCAGCCAATTTCAGCGTAAGTCCTGATATCCGGGAACAATTTGATAACTTTCTGAAAATGCGCCACAACAAGGTGAACACAGCCCATAATGAGTGATATCTGCATAATTAGATTTCGTGCTTCAACTGAATTTTGCCGATACAATGGAGCAAAAGACATCATTATTTTAGCTGCACCTTCGTGTCCTGCAGCTATTAATGAATCAGGTGTAATACCGAAATAATTGGCAGTTAAAATACCCCATACAAGTGTTGCCAGCCCGAAAATGATGAGCAAGTGAGTCGATGGCTTTCCGGCTTTTTGAACAAGTGTGCGATAAAAAAGAAAACCTGCGCCTGCTATGATTATTCCGTAGCCTGCATCACCGATGAGCATAGCAGCAAATATAGGTAAAGCGACCATGAAGAATGGCGACAAATCAAACTCTTCGTAGCCGGGCAGAGTTCCCAGCATGTCGAAAAGTCCCTTGATTGGTTTTACCCATTTAGGATATTCAATCAACGTAGGAGGCTGTTCGTCCTCGGACGGAGGCAATAGCTCGACCGCGGCAGTAAGATTCTGCTTGCTCAGGTCTTCCGAAAGAGATTCAGCTTTTTTGACAGGCACCCATCCCTGTAAAGCAAACAGTGCTTCGCTTGATAAGCCGCTGTTCTGGGCGACGTGAAATTCAGCTTTTGTCTGACAGTGCTTTCGCTCGTCTTGCAGCTTGTTTGTTAAATGGGCAAGCTCCGCGAGCCTCGTGTTGTGCTCTTTGAGCAAAGCGTCCAGTTTAGCCGCTTCTTTTCTTACTGTCGGAAGGTCGGTGGAAGGCCAGGAAATTTCTTTCGCTCCTTTTGGAGCTTCGAATGTTCCGGGCCTGTCAATAACTGCAACCATCACCTCGTGGCTTGTTGGTTCCCCTACGATTTCAATGCATTCTGCATCGAGGCTCTCAGACTCTTTTTTGGGAACAGTGAAAAATTTGATTTCCAGACCTATCGCGCGAAGATGAACAAGCTCCCTGACTTCCACGTTGCCCCATAGTGTAAGCTGACTTGCTGTTCTGTGGAGCGAATTCAATCTCTCTTTCTCATCTGCGATTGCTTTATTGATTGAAACGGTTTCCTTAGCCGCTTCCAGAGCTTCCATCTGAGGCGCTTCGCCCGATGGCTCGATTCGCTGCAGAATCTGTATCGCATGGTCGAGACTCGACAGCGCCTGAAGAGTCTGCTCTTCAGCGACCGCTCTGTTCGGGTCGACAGGCTCGATGTGCACAACTCCAAGCTTCGCGAGCACGTCCAGGAGTCTGGCATGATTATGAGTCTGAGTCACGATATAGGCTTTTGACATAGGTACTATCATTCTGCACTCGCCTCCATGCCTTGCTGCGCCTTTTGCTCCAGTTTTGCCTTTGCGATTTTCGCTCTTGCAACGCCGGCCGTCATCTGGTCGCCGAGAGCTATGCGAATTCTGCGAATATTTTCTTGTGTGTTCGGAATCATGACTTTCTCGAAAAGGTTCACCCTCTGCATAACTTTTTTCAGTTCAGCCTGAAGCAAATCGAGGCGTTTCTGCAGAATCTTCAGTTCCGCTTCCTGCTGATTGAGTTTTTTCAAATCAGCGAGCGCTTTATCTGTCCAGGGCGCAGTTCCGAAAAGACTGTAGTCGGCTTTCGGGAAAGCAATCGATTCAAACTTCGGGACATGTACGCCCGCGATGCTGTATGTCATTGTTCTTACTGAAGAAGGCGACGCAAATTTTTTGAAATTCGTCCCTGCGACATCGTTGAACAGGCCGTCATAGGCGGAGATTATTCTCCCTGTCGTATCGACGTCATCCTGCATTTTTCTGAAGAGCTGGCGCGTCTGCACGATGGAACTTTGCACCTGCTGCTCCTTCAGTTTGAGTGTCGGCAGATAGCGCTCGAATCTGGCCAGCGCATCGCGCTGCTGCTTAAGCTCCGTTCGTGTAAATTTTATTTTTTTCTTGGCCATAATTTATTGCGAATCTATTCCACTTCTGCAGTTTCAGCGACCTCCTCTGGCTCCTCATCTTCCTCTTCCTCTTGTTCCTCTTCTTCTGTTTTCGCTTGCGAAATCATTTTGGGCCAGTGCTTCTGAATAATGGCGTCACGTATTCCTGTTTCTTCGGGTCTGAAGCACTCTGCGAGAATTTTCCAGCACTCATCGAGGGCATCGAAAAGAGGGATATTCAGGTTCAGGTTCATAATTCTGTCTTCGAACAGGTCTCCATAGTGGAGAAGTCTGTCGTCCCACTCGGAGAGCTCGAAACCCATCTCTCTTTTTTCGCGGCTCTCGTCGCATTGCGCGTAGAGCTGAATGCAGCCGTTCATAATGGCCCGGTGGTCATCTCGTGTTTCTCCGTTCACTAATTGTTTGAGACGCGAGAGCGAGCCGAAAGGTTCGATGCGCCCGTTACGAAGATAAAGCTGGCCTTCGGTGATATACCCTGTGTTGTCGGGAACGGGATGAGTGACATCGTCGCCGGGCATGGTGACACACGCCAGAACAGTCATCGAGCCTGCGCCGTCGAAATCCACAGCCTTTTCGTAGCGTCTTGCCAATTGCGTGTACAAATCTCCCGGGTAGCCGCGGTTCGAGGGAACCTGCTCCATAGTAATCGCGATTTCCTTCAGAGCATCGGAAAAAGCTGTCATATCGGAAAGAAGCACGAGAACGTCCTTGCCCTGCAAAGCATATTGCTCACCGACAGCCAGGGCCAAATCCGGTATCAGGAGGCACTCGACAACGGGATCAGCGGCGGTCTGGATGAACATAATTGTTCTCCCGAGAACGCCTGCTTCGTCGAATCGCTGTCGAAATATCAGATAATCATCGTGGCGCAGCCCCATGCCGCCGAGAATGATGACTTCCGCGTCAGCCTGCATGCCGACTCTCGCGAGCAAATCGTTGTATGGCTCGCCCGCGGTCGAAAAAATCGGAAGCTTCTGTGAGCCGACGAGAGTATTGAAAATATCAATCATCGGGATGCCTGTGTGTATCATCTTATCAGGAACTCTTCGCTTCGTCGGATTAACTGCCGGAGAGCCTATCTCGACTGTTTCTGCTTTCACTTCAGGCCTTCCGTCCCTGGGATGTCCCGAGCCGTCAAAAACTCTGCCAAGCAAGTCGTCGCTGAAAGGTACCCTGAAAGACTGACCCAGGAAGCGAATCTTATCTCCAGTGGAAATGCCTTCGGTACCTCTGAATATCTGGAGACTTACCTGGTCTTCTTCGAGCCTGATGACCTGCGCGAGCGAAGAGCCTTGCGCAGTTGATATTACAGCCAGCTCGTCGTAACCGATTCCCTGAGCTTTCACAGTCACTACGTTTCCTGCGATCTTCGAAATTTCGTCAAAAAATTTTCTCATTATTAGTCACCTATATCTTTTTAATCTCTTCAAGATATTATGCTGTTTTCTTTTTTCATGTTTAGATAGTTTCTTTAGCTGCCATCATAATGGATTCCCGATTTCACAGGAATAAGATTTAAATCGTCTGTGTCTTATGCGTTCGCCTTTTGAAGTTCGCCTTCTTCCTGATCTTCTTCTTTTTCTTCAGACTCCAAGTCTTCTGTTTTATTAATAAGCGATTGTATATAACTGTCGATTTGACTCAATATTTCCTTAAAGTCGCCTCGCTCGATTTCCTCTTTCTCTTCTTCGAGGGCGGCTTCGCTGAGAGGCTCATCCTGCCTTTCCGATTCCGGGATAACCGTGTCGTCCCACGGCGCGTAGTTCCAGTTAATGAACATGCTGATAATTTTCTTGATACAGCGGCGCGCTTCCTCTTTATTCCTGAAATCGAAATCCGTTTCGACTACTTCAAGAATCTTGTCGAATACGAAACGCTGTCGGTCAATAGATGTTGCGGCGTCGACTCTGTCGAACGCGTTTTGCTGCAGGTAAGCCGAGTCGAAAAATTCAGACTTCAGCATCAACGTAAAATCGTCTATTGGTGTGCCTTCTTCGCCGACTACAGTCATCATCTGGTGAATTTCGTCGCCGCGTCTAAGCACATGATTTATCCTCGCGACCTTTTCCGGGTCGATAATGCCTTTATACTTGCTCCAACTGTCCAGCGGATCGATGGCGGGGTACCTTCTTGCGTCACTCCTGGCGCGGCTCAGGCCGTGAAAAGCGCCGACAACTTTCAGAGTCGCCTGTGTCACCGGCTCATCGAAGTTTCCGCCTGCGGGACTTACTGTGCCGCCTACTGTGACAGACGCGATGCGCTTGTCACGCAGTTCAATTGCTCCTGCTCTTTCGTAGAAACCTGCAATGCGGCTTTCGAGATACGCCGGGAATGCTTCTTCGCCGGGTATTTCTTCGAGCCTTCCCGAAATCTCACGCATAGCCTGCGCCCATCTGCTGGTCGAGTCGGCAAGAAGCAGAACATTCAGGCCGATTTGCCTGTAGTATTCCGCTCAGGTCATTCCCGTATATACAGAAGCGTCGCGAGCGGCGACCGGCATAGCAGATGTGTTGCAGATTATTATTGTTCTCTCCATCAGGCTGCGTCCCGTTCGCCCGGCTCGCTCGCCGCAGGCTGTTATTATTACAATATCGACGTGAGCGTGACGCGATGTAATTTGCTGAAGCACGGTCTTTCCCGCACCGAAAGGACCGGGAATGCAATATGTTCCGCCTTGTACGATGGGGAACATCGAATCGATAATTCGAACGCTTGTGACCAATGGTTTTGTCGGAAGCAGGCGTCTCTTCGTGACACACAAAGGACGTTTGACCGGCCAGGACTGCTCCATCGTGACTTTATGTTCGTTGCCAGAAGCATCAGTGACAGTTGCTATCTCCTTGACAATCGGATAAGCTCCCGGCTCAGCAATTGATTGCACTGTGAACTGGCCATCCCAATCGAAGGGCATCATAATATTGTGCTCGAAAATACTTTCAGGCACGCTTCCGAGTGTATCAGCTGCCTGAACTACATCACCTGTCTTGACTTTCGGCGTCCAGTCCCATGTGCGCTGCCTGTCGAGTGCATGAATGTAATTGCCCGGCTCGAGAAAGAAGCCCACTTTTTCAGCAAGCTGCGGCAGAGGATTTTGAAGACCGTCATAGATCTGGCCCAGGAGGCCCGGACCCAAATAGGCCGAAAGCATCTGCTCCTCGAAAATCACTTCGTCTCCGACCTGCAGAATTCTTAACTACGCGGTCGTTTGTTTGAGCAACGACCATATTCCCAAAGACGGCTTTAATTCGTCCTTTCACGATAAATCCTCACAATTATGCGATATTAATTTCATTTCAAATTTCAATAAATCGGTTCCCTGCTATTCTGCTGTTTCTCAGCCAGGATTCTTCGCCAGTGATGCAAAAGTATAAGTTTTGCGGCGTAAACCTCTATTTCACCCACGCTGAAACTATACCAGCTTGCGTGCTCGTCGAGCCAGTCCCATTTGGCCTTGTCAAGCACTTCAAGTGAAGTCAAAGGATTTGAGCCGGCTTGCCAGGCGGAAATTATAGTACTGTAATCAGTATCTGTATCAGCCAGCTCCGGACAGACCAGATATGCTTCCGGTTCCAAATCGAGTATCTGTGCACGAGCAGTCGTGAGAGCATTACGCAAACCCACTTCGAAGGCGATCCATGCCTTGAGGAACCTGCTTCCGTTGTGTTTCGCAACACGAGCGGCGTAACGGAAATAGCGCGACCATAAGTCGTCCGCGGCCAAACGAGAGTTTTCCTTTTGCTGAGCCTGCTCTTCAGGCAATAGGAACTCCGGCAGCACAGGCTCGTTTTCCGACTTTTCCAGAGAAAGCACCGCCAGATCGATTCTGTCCTCGGTAATTTCTTTTACGAGAAATGCTTCGTATTGGCTCAGGTCGTCGCTCAGCAAAATAGTTTCGATAGTTTTGACCGAGCCTTTCGAGTCGCGAACCATAGCAAAAAAATCACTCTTCGCCATAGGCGGTACGCTTCCTATCGGCTCGAGAGCCGGAAGGGCACTTAACAAATAATCATATCGATTGAATATTGTCATCTTATATTTGTTTTCGTAGAGGCTGCCAGAATCTTCATTATTTTGTTAATTTCCTTTTTCAGCAGCCTTCTCAAGGAATTGCTGTAGGTCGGGATCTATCATTTCTGCAAGAAGAGCAGTTACAGATTCTGTGCTGACTTCAACAGTTGAACCTTCTATTCTATACTCGAAGCCTGCTTTCCCAAGATTATATTTCACATCTATCTCAACATTTTTCTCTTTGAGCGAGTGCTGAAGCTCTCTGAGCGTGCTTTCAAGCAGTCTGCTCTTGAGATTTTCCGAAACGCTGACTTCCGCATTTTGCTTTTGTCTTGAGTCTGCTCTGGCATAAGCGGGGATAACCTCGCGCAGCACGTTTGCGAGGGTTTCCTCGCTATTGAGCGTCTTTTCAACGTTCAGCTGAAGCAGATTTCTGATCTGTTCGCTCAGTTTCTGGCGCAGCATGAGAAGTGCGTCGCGTGCGGCCAACTCGAGGCTCGAATTCATTCTCGCTTTGATTTTTTCGGCTTCTGCATTTGCATCTTTTATAATCTGTTCCGCTTTTGCTTTGCTTTCTGCGATAATTTCTTTAGCCCGTGTTCTGGCATCGTCCTCGATTCTCTGCGCCGCTTTTCTTCCAGCGTCCACACCTTCCGATTCCAGCGTTTTCACAAAAGATTCTATATTGTTAGGCATATCCAAATTTCCTTTCTGCAGCGCGGGCCCATTCGCATTTTCGCAGCTGTACGCTCGACCAGGATGACCGCGCCGCGGACATGATTAATGCAAAATAACTAAATTATAATATTGTTCAGTCAAATGCCAGAGATTAATGCAGGAATTTTTCCCGCTCAGAGCAGCTCGTCCACTTTCCTGGCAAGCTGTTTGACGTGACCGAGAGATTTTTCGAACTGTGCCAGTTCTTTTTCGCTTAAGTTGAGCTCAATTATTCTTTCCACTCCTTTTGCACCGAGAACAGCCGGTACTCCGACAAAATATCCCCCAGCGTTATATTCATTATCGCAATAAGCACAGCACGATATTACTGTCTTTCTATCTTCGAGGATTGCGCGTGCCATTTTGACTGTTCCAGCCGCCGGCGCGTAAAACGCGCTGTGTCCGAGGAAATTCACTATTTCAATGCCGCCATTGCGTGTTCGATCAATCAGCTCGTTGATTTTTGTATCTTCGAGCAGGTCGCTTAAAGGAATTCCGCCAACGGATGTGAATCTGGGTAAGGGAACCATATCGTCGCCGTGACCACCCATCAGGACACATTTGATATCATCCACGCTCATATTCAACTCGCTCGCCAGGAAATAGGTGAATCTGGCTGAATCGAGTGCGCCTGCCATTCCCATAATCCTGTTTTTGTCAAAACCAGTAACTTTTGCGGCTGTATATACCATCGCATCGAGAGGATTACATACAACGATAATGATACTGTCCGGCGAATATTCTGCTGCTTTTTCGCTGACACTTTTGACTATCTGCACGTTTTTGGCCAGCAGGTCGTCTCTGCTCATCCCGGGCTTTCTCGCCAGGCCGCTCGTAATAATTACGATGTCGCTTTGTGCAGTCGCTTCCCAGTCGCGAGTTCCGATAATATTGGGAGTATAGAGCTCAACAGGCGCCGCTTCTGCGATATCGAGCGCTTTGCCTTCTGCAAGTCCTTCGACTATATCGAGAAGGACTATATCTGCGATCTGCTTTTGGGCGGCGATAAAAGCAGTTGTAGCACCGACGTTGCCGGCTCCGACTATTGTAACTTTACTTTTTGCCATATAAGGCAAATATGTTAGTGATATGAGTACGGTATGTCAACAAGCCTTTTGCTGAACGGGCCAAAAAAATTTGTTTTCTTATTTTATGTTCAGTAGCCAGTTAGCGGCGATCCATGTTGCATCTTCTATATCTACTTTGCCGTCATTGTTCAAGTCTGCGCCGCCGCATCCCTCGGCGTCGGTTTTATGCCAGAAGGCCGCGAACAAAGCAAAGTCTGTGAAATCTATGTCGCCGTCAAAGTCCAAATCAGCAGGTACTCTTTCGCACCTGTATACATGTATCTTGCCGTCATAGGCTCCGATCAGAACATCAGGGTAGCCATCCGAATCCCAGTAGCATACTGAAGGCCTGGATCGCGGCGTGCCTTCCAGGTCAATGATGATACCATTGGCATCAACAAGTTCATATCCTGCAAAAACCGGATCTTCATCTGTTCCCTGGTTAAGATACAGGAGCAGCTGGCCGTCTGTGTTGCCTGCGAGAATGTCTTTCTTTCCGTCGAAATCGAGATCAACGATGACGGGGCTTGAGCGGCCGCTCGGGATGCTTAAACTCACCTGGTTTACATCATTAACATAAGAATACGTATAAAAAGCCGGTTCGGCATTGGTTCCCTCGTTAAGGAAAATGCGTATTTTCCCGTCGAGAGCGCCGCATACAACGTCTTTGAGTCCATCATTGTTCCAGTCAACAAATGAAGGCGTAGCTCTTGAACCTATGTCGACAGTTTCCACATAAAAGCCGCGATCGTACCCGAAGAGCGTTCCTTCGTCAAATATCGGGTCATCGTCAGTATTAGTGTTCAGGAAAATTCTTATCTGGCCGTTTGACTGACCTACGAGCAAATCTTTCTTGCCGTCATCGTTCCAATCGACCACCCTTGGGAAGCATCCCATGCAGCCGCTTGGGGGACACTGAAGGTCACTGGAACCGCTTTTGGCATAAAATGACTTGCTTGTAATGTTCGAGAATTGAGGTTCAGAATCAGTCCCGACGTTAAGATAAACTCGCACGTAGCCGGAACCTGTGCCGACAATCAAATCCGTCAGGCCGTCGTTGTTCCAGTCTGCGCAAGACGGCACAGAATACGTCCCGACGTCGATGTCATAGCCATTAATCGTTGCAGTTTCTTCCGATTTGAGGTCAAACAGATTGGTGTAGACTTTGCTTTGCGGTTCTTCGAGAACAGTCAGAGCCAGTTCGGGAAATCTTTGAACACCCTGTGATTTGTCGAGAGTCAGAGCGGCTGAGCCGTCCTCAAAACCACTCACAGGACCAGTCAGCATAAGTGAAATGTAGCCGTCGGCTATATCATTTGCCCAGCCGTCGTATGTTATAACAATTGTTTTTAATGTATAACTCTGCTCATCGTGCTCAATCGTGCCTACAAGCTGGTCCGGCTCCACGTAATCACCCGGGTCGCTCAGCTCAGGCTGATTCACGTCGATCCATGTGTCTGTTGCGTCATACCACAGAGTTCTTTGTGTCGGAATGCCGTCATCGTCACGTAAATATATCGATAAAGTCGCAGAGAGAACCTGTGCATTTTTCGCGATACCCGATAGATCAAATGCGAACCAGGCTTCTTCGGGGGAAAAATCTCTTCCGCCAATTCCGTCACAATAAAATACCCGGTTTTATATACCTTCTCATCTTTCTCTTCTCCAACCTCGTGAGTCGTTGTTCAATTGCCTGGCAATTCGGACAAGTCGGACTTTTCAGGGCTGCGCAGCAGCAATCGTTTCGCGACTCCGTTGCTATGAATACTTACTTTTCCAAAAAGTTGATGCCGAAGTGAGTGGACAGACATCTTCTCATCACCATCCATGCAAAAAAATATTATATCCGATTATATATAAAATATCAAGGAAAAACATGCTCATCGAAAGCACATTGCACTTGAAAAAGATAATTCAGTCTTTGTTTGACAAATTGTATCGTATTTATGATAATTTCATAAAATTATGGGAATTCTTATGAGGATATAACTTAGATGCGTTTAGTTGTAAAAAAAGACGGGCGGATAATAAACGAATTCAGTTTCGACACGGGACCTGTTTATATCGGACGTTATAAATACAACCAGGTCTTTTTGCCTGATCTGTCAGTATCGAGACAGCATGCCGCAATCTTTACAACTGTCGAAGGCAAGTGGGTCGTTGAGGATATGGATTCCGCCAACAAGACTTATTTAAACGGAGAAGAAATACAAAAGGCTGAGCTAAATACAGGTGACGTTCTTCGTATCTCCGATTTCACGATCGAAGTAGATTTGGAAACTGCCCCGGTTGGTGTAAAACCGATTCACCTCGAAGACACGCTCGTTCCCGAAGCGCAAAAGGCAAGAGCACCTTCGGAGTACCCCCGTGACGTCATTATAAGAAAGCCTGACGTCGAGCATGCGCCGGACATCAGGCTTCCCGCGGCGAGAATAAGAGATTATATCCAGGCAACTGAGCTGATTTGCAGAGCAGTAAGCATGGAAGAGCTGCTCAAAGCATTATTGAATGTCATGCTGGGACAGCTGAATGCCAGCCAGGTCTGGTGCGCATTGCGTGACAGGCCCGAAGGTCCTATGGTTTATCAGGAAGGTAAAAATCGAAACGGCACACAGCTTATATTGAGCGAGATAGAATTGAATCAGAGAATAACAGCCGCGATTGGTACAGGTGAGTTCGTGCTTCTTCCGCGTGTTTCCACTGACGGCGAAGACCAGACAATACGCTCAGCGATGATTGCGCCTGTGCTCGATCCCGCAGGCTGCTTCGGTGTCTTTTACGTCGCGAACTCTCCCAAGGAAAATCACTACAGCCTGAGCGACCTGGATTACTTGATGCTATTAGCTATCCACACTGCCGCTATCGTAGAGAATTATTGATTGATTCCTTTTTCACGGAGCAAATTATGAAATTAGTTACCTATGCGAAAGAAGACACGATTCTCTGCGGGATAATGGCCGAAGACGGCATAGTCAATATATCGTCAGCCTGGGATGGACAGAAGCCTCCGACGAGCGTGTTGGAGATCTTGCAGAGGGGACCTGATTGCCTGGCAAAACTGGCTGACATGGCAAATTCAGCCGAATCCTTTGTTCCGACTGATTCGTTTCAGCTTATGGCGCCCATCCCTGTACCAGGCAAGATAATTGCTTTGGCAGGCAATTACAGCGCGCATATAAAAGAAGCAGGGCGTTCCCTGGGCCTTACTGATTCGCCGCGTGGTTCGACTGTACCCAGGCCTTTTATTATGCCGAGCACAGCAGTAACGGGGACTGACCAGGAAATTCCCTGGCCTGTTTATAGCAAGACGATAGATTACGAGCTTGAGCTCGGAGCTGTGATAGGGAAAAAAGCGAAATTCGTCGACGCTGAAGATGCTCTCAATTATGTTGCAGGCTATACTATAGTAAATGATGTCTCGGCGCGCAGCGTAACTTTCATCAGGAATCGAGCACAGAGGCCGTGGGACGAGTTTTACGACTGGCTTATCGGCAAATGGGCAGACAGTTTCTGCCCGATGGGACCTTATTTGCTTACGGCTGACGAAATTGGGGACGTTCAGAATCTCGATATGAAACTTACTGTCAATGACGAAGTTCGTCAGAACGCAAACACATCGCAGATGATTTATCCTGTAGCAGATATTGTTTCGTTCCTCAGTCACGTAATGACATTGGAGCCTGGTGATTGTATCGCAACGGGCACTCCTTCAGGTGTAGCAATGGCGACCGGCAACTTCCTCAAAGCGGGCGATCGTATCGAAGCATCTATTGAAAAACTGGGCACACTTGTTAATACGCTCGGACCAAAGCCGGAAAAGTTCTACGAGCCGCTTGAGTAATTCGTGCTGAGCTCGACGTGCTGCTTTCTGCAGGATAATGAGCTATTTTTAAAAGCTTTGTGTTTTGCCTGCCCGCAGTGTATTATAGTTCGTATTCTTTTTTTAAGATA
>JARRRJ010000174.1:0-8907 GCA_037380865.1 Sedimentisphaerales bacterium | reverse complement strand
TCGAGATCGTTAAGCATCCTCGCGGCTTCTATAATCTGATTAAGCCCCTGCGCTATACCGTGCAACCCCGCATATATTGCGACACATTCGACGCCTTCACCCAATTCATTATGAAGATCTCCTGATCTCAACTCTGGTCTGAAAAGGGTTGAATCAACTCCATTGGAAAGATGAAAGGTGTTTCCCTTTGGACATTTGTGCTTGACTCCCCTTAGGATTTCAGCGCTTTGGCCAGTCACCAACCATGCCTTTTGATAGCAAAAGAGCTCAAGCTTTTCACTAATCGTTAATGGGAAGCCCTCACCTATCACGCCAAGGCGGACGGCGGATTCAGGCCAGAGATCGGATACATTGAATATCCACTTAGCTCGCTTCAGGCGGCTCAGCAGAAAGCCTGATATCCCGAGAAATAAGGGCGGACTCTCTGTAATGAGGTAATCCGCGCGTGGCAGAAAGAGAATTCCCAGAAGTAGCGATGAGATTACAAACGAGAAGTAATTGAACAGCCTTGGCAACAGTTCTACACTCTTCGTCGGATATATCCAGGTCCGGATTATCGAAACGCCATTTCTTACTTCACGCTTGAATATCCCGCCAAATCCTGCATAAAGCTGTCCAAGTGGGTAATTAGGAAGAGCCGTAATAACGGTGACTTCATGTCCCCCAGCGAGCATTTTTTCTGCCAATTCTGACAGTCGTGCCTGTGGTGCCCCAATTTCAGGAATGTAATATTGTGTGTGTATAATAAATTTCATGGGAATATCTCGTCACGTGCCAAATAATTGGAGAAGTTTTTTAGAGATTATTGACAGATTGAATTCCTGCTGGACTTTCTCTTTGCCCTTGTCTGCAATAGACTCGTAAAATATCTTATTATTTGCAAGCTGTGCTATTGCATTGGCAATGGCCAGCGGATTCTTTTCTTCTACCATAATACCGCAACCACCACCGAGTAATTCCTGGATCCCACCGGTGTTCGTCGATATAGTAGGTATTCCGTATGACATAGCTTCCATGAGGGCAACAGGTATGCCTTCCTTTTCTCCACTGCGTGTAATTATGCTTGGTAATGCCACAATGTCTATTGACCTCGTCTCATAGAGGGCTTGAAGTCTCTCATGAGGGAGTCTACCTAGGAAGCGGACGCAGCCCTCAAGATTCATCCTCCCGACAAGCTTCTTCAACTCCTTTTCCATCGGTCCATTCCCCGCAATGAGGCATTCAACCTTAACGCCATTTTGCCTTAATATCATGCATGACTCAACAAGATATCTATGACCCTGGAAGCTTTGTCATTGTAGGCATTTCAACACCCATATGAATGACAGCCACTTTGCCGGCAGCCGGTTCACCCTTTATAATATCAAGGATCTCCTCTTTTCCCGCTTCACTAATTACTCTTATGAACGATGCAGTGCGGCACTTTGCGCTCATAATATTATTTTCCCTAATGTCCCACCTGTGAGCGGTAAAACTCCATGGGATTCCGGTCACTGTTGACATAGCAAAAGCCATTGTTGCCGTCGTCGATGCCCAGTGAGCATGAATATGAGAAACATCTTTCATCAAGTCTATTTGAGCTAAATATAATGCTTTAGGAAGGACTGCGAGATTCTTGAGTGCTATTTTTACAGTGGGAGCTTTGAAGGCAACCTCATTTACAAGCTTTATCAGTGAAATTGGCTTATACACCAAATATTTTATAAATGTACATACCATCGCTCGATTGATTAGTGGAAGTGCTATTGCACAGGGGATGAGCGCTTCGGCTTTTTTATGCGACAGCCGCTCCTTCAGAGTATCTCTTGGGATAATCAGAATATCTGCTCCGTTATTCCTGAGTGCCAGCATCTCAGTCAATATAAACGATTCTTGGAAACCAAAGGGAGTCTTGACCGTAATGTAAACTATTTTACTCATGTCTAAAGTAAATGAAAGTAAATCAGGCTGTTTAGTAATCCTTAAAGAGCCTCTTTTCTATAACGTATAATCTTTGCAGGATTTCCCCCCACGATAGCCCAATCAGGCACACTTTTTGTGACAACTGAGCCTGCACCAACAATTACTCCCTTACCAATAAAAACACCAGGAAGAAAAATAGCACGTGAACCTATCCAAACATCATCGCCGATAATTAGTTCCTTTTGAAGTTCATTCCCTTGTTCCATCATGGGGATATCAGTGCGATCAAAACAGTGATTGTTGTCTATGTAAAGCACATCAGGGCCCATCATGACGTTATTTCCGATTTTCGCATTAGAAATATGGCAATTAATGCCAAGACCAGAATTATCACCTATTTCTATATTATACCCGAACCGAAAAAAAGCTAAGCGTTCAATGTTCGTGTTTTTGCCAATTTTCCTAAAAAGCTTCTTGCAAAGCATATACCGTATTTGCTTTGCGCCAAAACTGTAGCGCGCATTTGAGGGGGGCAAATAACGAGCAAAACCATAATAAAGGAGAAGACATATTTTCTTAATCATTGTATATGATCCGTGATAATAGTGAGATAAGCATCATGAAGCATGCATGAAGATAAATTGCTAGATATATGTGAATTGCTCTGAAATTAGATGTAAATATGCATTTGCCATGGTTTCAATACCAAATCGCAGAGCAAATACCCGCTGACCGTGTGAACCGAATTCCTTCCTCAGTTCATCATTGATGAGCAGTTTTAGAATGGCAGATGCCAAGGCAGCCGAATCTCGTGGTGCAACCAGGAAACCATTATATCCATCAGTTACCACCTCTGGATTACCACCAACATTTGTTACTACAGAGGCAACTCCAAAATACTGGGCCTCCAGCAGAGTAATGGGCATTCCTTCCCACAAGGATGCTAATACGAACACATCGAAGCTCTGAAGCAACTCACCCACATCATTACGTAACCCGAGAAAATGACTATAGCTATGGAGTCCCTTGTCATTGACTCTCTGTTCTATCATTGAACGCAATGTGCCATCACCTACAAAGATGAATTCTACATCTTGGAACGTTTCAACAATTTTTGCGGCAGCCTCGACAAAATAAATATGTCCTTTTTGCTCATTGAATCTAGCGATAATACCTACTCTTCTACGACCTGTGAACTTGGTTGCTGTTTTTGCTACAGATAGAAATCGCTCCGTATTCAATCCGTTGGGAATATTTGTAACCTTGGTATTGTTTTTTCTTACATGTTGTAACAGAGATAGTCTTGCCGATTCAGATACGCAAACAATTTTATCAGTAAAATTGGCTAGGCAGCGGTCGATAAGAATGTTATGTAGTTTCTTGGAAGTTGATATATTGTGTTCGACATGAATTATGGCTGGGACATTTACCAATATTGCGGCAATCCTTGGGATGAGGCAGCCGCTGCTACCATGCGTAATGACAACATCCACCCGGTTTAACTTCAGATAGCGTACCACAGGTATTATCGCTCTAGGATCATAGCTCCTTCTTAAGTTGAGACATTGGAACCCTACATGGGATTCTTCAAGTTCTCCTTGGAGTTCACCGCCAAAGAGTGTTGTACATACCAAGGATCTGTGTCCCAGATCATGTAACTCCTTTGCAAGGTCGACTACTACTCTCTCCTGTCCAGCCAAGCCCATCCCAAAAGTGAACTGGGCGATTGTAAAAGTCATGCAGCTCCCCCTAGCCTTCGATATATTTGAATCAATCTGATCGAACATCACCCCTCACCTGTTGTTAATTAATAGTCGCACAAAAGGAATGTGTCTTTTCCCTTAAATTCTGTAAATGCAGTAGCTCTATATGAACAACGCAACATGAATTAGAACGTACAGAGTTCCATTTTGCTAGGAATAGCATAGTAGGCTGATGAAATCAGAGAGAAAGAAAACCATAATGTTTTATCGTAAGCAGCCGACAAGAAAAGTCCTGTCGTCAATAGAGAGGCAAAGGAAGCCTTTAAACAAATTAGCAAGTCTGAAAGTGCCTTTTCATTACATTCTTTGATAGAAAGGCTGCGCCAGCATGTGAGTTCTATCATAAGAAAAGGTATCAAACTCAGCAGACCTCCGCCTGTCAGGACCTCAAGATAGGTGTCATGAACAACTTGCGAACGTACGTCACCGTATTTAAGGTTATTTAGGCGGAAGTTACCTATACCGACGCCAGTGAGCGGATGATCCAAAAACATGAGCAAAGCTGCTCTATAATGACCTAGTCTAAGGTCAATAGAAGAGTCTCGTTTTTGCGATACTGTGATTGAGTCAGCTCTCTGCCAGAACAAGTCAGGGGCAGCAAAATAAACCGTTCCTGCGATGCAAACAGTGAGAACGGTAACTGCCAAGATTCTACGAGTCCCATAGTGATATAGGAGTACGCAGGCGGCCGCGACAAATCCGAGATAGCCTCCGCGAGAACCAGTCAACATCAAGAGAACGGTAAGTGCAATAATGATAGCCAAGTACAGAACTCTGCGAATACCTGAAACATTCAATGCCCTGTATATGGCAAGTGGGATTAAGACGTCAAGAAGGGCTGCATAACCATTTGGATCGCCAACACCAGCACTGATGCGCTGTCTACTGGGATGAGTTGTTACTCCGAGAAATTGAAAAAATAACGTACTCAGGATTAAGATATTGACTGACATATTGACATCGTGTAGTCGCCTAAAAAAGTACCGTCCGAAAAAATAGAATAGGAACAAGGATAAATAGGTTAAAAGACGCACTAGACTTATGTTCAGATCCGTTGCAGAAAATAGTGACAGAGTCCCAGCAATAAAAAAGAGTCCAAAGTATTTGTACAAATGATCCTGTGGAGCTCTGATGCGAAGCATCGCAATTCTCAGTCCAAGGCATACAGTCAACAGTAAACCTATAAGCCTAACATACGATACGTTGCTTAGCACATCAAAAGCGGTAACGGGAAGAAGAGCAACCATAAAAAAATATATAGCCTTCGGACGCAGAAGCGCCAGAGTTATGCTGAGGGTAGCGGTAATAGCAAGCAACCCATATTTAATTTCAAAGACCGAAAGCGTTGCGAGCATCAGGATGAAAACAAATGGTAGTACGTACCGAGTCGACATTCTCAATACTGAGGCCCTGTTCATTGTTTTTTCGACCCTTCCAATGTTTTCTCACTCTTCGGTTCCAAGGAAGCATCCCCAATAGTAGATATGCTTCCAATTAAGCGCCCCAAAAACAAATTGACCCTATCGAGCGGACTTTTTCCGAGAAAAGCAGGCACAAAATCGAGAAAAGCTTCTATTCCAAAATAAAACCAGAAAACGAGTCCGGCGAGTGGTCCGTCTGTGCTAAAGGTCTTGAAGGTATAGAAGCGATTCCTCGCCGACATCTTCCCAATTAGAAATAAATCAGGCCTTCCGGAGGGAGCATGAAGATGATAGGCACTTGCCTCGCCGTGCACGACAAGCTTCGCAAATCGCTGAACTTTGAGTGATAGGTATGCATCTTCTCCAAACCCATAATTTGTGAAGAACTCTGAATATCTTTCTCGATCAAAAACCTTCTTCCTATAAAAAGCTATTCCCGAAAGAAAGCCTGCTTCCCTAAGCCCTTTAAATGGGGTGCAAATGCCGTAGAGCTTGCCTCTCAAAGGGCAATAAGTTCCTTCCCTGTCAGACTTTCTTCGCAAGAGGACTAGGTGTTCGATTTTCTTCCTCCAATTAGATATGTTAAGATTTATAGCATCCTTCTTAAAAGATTCCATAATGCTAGAAAACTCTGAGCTATCATTCATTTCATCCAAGTGATGGTCAATCGCCGGAATTTGTGAACCCTCAATTTGATATATGAAGCCTGATGCACCTCCGATTTCCTGCTTGCCATCCTTCTTGAATATCGACATTATTTTCTCAAGATAATCCGGTTCGAAGATTGCATCATCGTCCGAAAAACCGATAATATCATATTGGGTTTTATCTATCGCAAAATTTCTTTGCCGCGTCAGTCCCTTTTCATGACGATAATAACTTACAGGATATGCATATCCTTTCATATTGCTCTCTACAACCAGCTCCGTCTCTGTTGTCTCAGACGCATCAACGATAATTACTTCATCGGGCTTCCTAATTTGAAGATTGAGATTTCTTAGCAATCGCATTATATCTTTGGGACGATTATAGGTGGGTACAATTAATGATAATTTCATAAAAAAACCCTGTAAGGCAGATCCTAGTTTATTTCACAGATGCCCATAATCTGCGGGCCAAAGGCAATATAGGCGCAGCAGTGGATAACACCCTAACTCTGAATTCTTCTTTGGTATATGGGAAGTGACTACAGGTAAAGCGATTAAGCAGTATGGTTGCCTGTTTTCCACGACCGAACTTGGCATACATCTCTGCCTTAGTTAGTGCCCAGAAGAACAGGTGATGCCGGAGGATGTGCCGCGTGTCCAAGGGACAGGAATTGATAATGTCATCGGGATCTTCCAGAAAAGGTTCAAGCTTAAGCCTAGTATTATCTCGGTTGCTACATAAATCCGAGTCTTCCGTATGGTATATCGCAAGAGGTTCATTGATAATACCTAATCGCTCGTTGAATAAAAGTTTTATAAACAGATACTTATCCTCTCCAAGAAGGCATTTATATTGATCAAAAAACCCTCCCCATTTTTTGACTATGTCAGTGCGCATTATTGCCGAACATGTCCAGATAGAACTCATTATATTATTTACCAACGATATATCTGTATGGGGGCGTATTTCGTATATCCTGCCAAGTCCCTGATTACCGAGAGTTACCATCGTCATATCCGGGGAGATCAGATATCCGGTCCATAAGACTGTGACATTAGCCGATTTATCTTCGAGAAGGGATATCCCCGTCTCCAGAAATGCCGGCAGCCATTCATCATCGGCATCCAGAAAGGCGATATATTTCCCCCTGGCCTTTGATAGTCCAGCATTTCTGGCGGATCCCGGCCCCTTGTTATCCTGCGTGAGCAAAACAAGCTCTGGGTTTCTGCACCTCCGTACTCTCTCGGGTCCGTCGTCGGTAGAGCCGTCATCAACTATGATGATTTCAAGAGGCTTGTGGGTCTGTGCCAACGCCGAGTTAAGAGCCCGTTCGATATGCCGTCCCTTGTTATACAGGGGAATAACTACTGAAACAGTTGAAAGCATTTTGTGTTCGATGGGCTGGGATGCCGGCGCCTTCATGTTCTAATTATCTTTTACCTTGTGCTTGGTTGAATCGTTTTTCAGTGCGGTATTTTTATCGATCGCATCCAGTACTTCCTCCATAGACTCGTCAAACATTTTGATGGAATACCTGGCCAATACGAGTTCTTTAGCGTTTACAGCAAAAGTATTATAACTGTCTTGGTTGTCCAGAGTTTCGTAGCGCGCAATAAACTCATCAGCAGTTTCAAAAAGCATGATATCCCTCGCTTCTGACAACTCAAGTCCCTCGGCTCCCACGGCCGTTGAAATAACTGGTCTCCCCGCCATAGCAGCTTCAAGAATTTTTATCTTGGTTCCGCCACCGGCCAACAGCGGCACGACCACCGCCCTGCATCGCCTGTAATAAGCTCTAATGTCAGGCACGTTGGCGTGCAATTCAATTCCTTTTCTCCTGCCACAGATAGCAGTGATCTCCGGAGTGGGAGAATGACCTACAACCAACAACCTTGCATCGGGATATTTGTTTTTAAAAGCCGGGAAAATCACTTCTGAGAACCAGTGCAATCCATCAGTATTCGGTTTATAGCTTAGCGTCCCCACGAACAGAAGGATATGTCCGTTATTGTAACCGTCACCGAAACTATAACCATGGAATGATTCATTGCGATACACGTTGGGTACCACAAAAGCGTTATTCCGGTGAAGCCTGCCGTTCATCTTGAGCTGGTCAGTTTCTGAGCAAAAAAGTGACGCGCCGAAGGTCAAGCATCTATTTTCGTAATGTCTCAATAATCTTCTGTTCATATTTAATATAGCTTTTTTACAAATGCCGTCGACTGAACCATACCTTGAAGCATATAATTTGCCAGACAAAATGTCGTCAAAATCTATGATGGTTCGCTCTCTAAACTGTTTGTTAGTGTCGAAAAGAGCCCGCGTGCAGTAGAGATAACGCCCCAGAATATAGTCATAGCGATTGTTAGCTATGACGGTCAACAGGAGCCTCCGCGAGTCATCTTCCATGTCATAAATCGGTACGGGTGTATTCTGCAGAAAACCACGCAACAGGCGTTTCTTGTGACTGTCATGCTTTCTTACGTGTAACAAATACTCATCGTCGAAGATGGTATCACCTGTCTGAGCGTCCGCGAGCAAGTGAGAATAGGCGATGTCCACAGTGCCTTGTTTGCGGAAAAAACGAACGAAGTTCATGGTCCGCATATTGGCACCATTAATCTCCGGCAGAGGATAGTGGCCGCAAATGATCAGCGTTTTCTTCATAATGGCGAAACTAACACAGGAAAAGTTATCTCACTGTCTTCACTGTGTTTGGAACGAAGCAGCAAATATGGATGAGCTCATGGTCTTGATGGTTCATTTGCCGAGCATTCGCACGTTTTCCCCACAATTGCCGAAACGTTGCCGAAGATAGTCGCGCACGGCCCATAATCTGGCCCTTCTTCCGGGGTTATTGAATTTTCTCAAAAAGACAGTTCTGAATTCTCTTATGTAATTGATTAAGGAACGATAGACTATTGCGGGACGTGTCCCTCCAGCGGAGTTATCCATGTGAAAACGGGGAGGCAGATAATACCTTAAGAGCTGAAAGGATACTCTGTGGTACAGCACAAGCCTTTCGGAGAGTGGCAGGTGTTTCTTTGCCCACAGCAGCACGTTTCTGGTCAGAAAGTACTGAAACAGGGGAGAATTTTCTCCGCCGAAGGAATTTGACACCTTATGCCAGACTTTTGCTTCCGGGACAACAAAAGAGTTGTATCCCTGTCGTC
>JARRRJ010000173.1:0-5083 GCA_037380865.1 Sedimentisphaerales bacterium | reverse complement strand
TTTTGTACGTGCATTATACCACAGGAAATCCATTCAGGTTAAGAACGAATTTTCTTCTGCGTCATTATCAGTTCTAAAGTGAGATTTTTTATCGTTCGATAAATATACCGCGAACCTGATAACTCGTTTAAGCGTATCCATTAAGAAATGGAATCGCAGACGCGAAGATAAGGAAATCGAAGATGATTTTACCATTAGTTAAAACACGGCGTAAGCAAATTCTAATAGACGTTGACACACAAAAAGATTTTCTTCTGGTTAGCGGCAAGGCCTGCGTAAAGAATCATCGCAGGGTGCTTGCGAATATACGTCGGATGATGGCATGGGCCAGAACCAACGGCGTGCCTGTTATATCTACGGCTGAGGTCTACGCCAATAATAACGGCGACTCCATCCCCGGCTACTGCATTGACGGCACAGACGGCCAGAGGAAAGTTCACTATACTCTCGTAAATAACAGGGTAAGCTTTACCGCTGATGGTAATACTGATTTGCCCAGGGACATACTAAAAAAATATAATCAGGTCATACTTCATAAACGCTGTGTTGATCCGTTTGACGAACCGCGAATCGACAGGCTGCTCAGCGAAATCAGGGCCAGCGAATTTATCCTCATCGGAACAAGTCTCGAAGGTGCAATAAAAGCGACCGCGCTGGGATTACTCCAGAGAGGAAAGAAAGTAACCATCGTTATAGACGCAACAGGCTCGCACAATATCAGGGAGGCAAAACTCGCAATCCGCAAGATAGAAACCAAGGGAGCCAGAGTAATAGAAACGCGCAAGCTTGCAGGCTCGTCGCATTTAAGACTTGTCGGAGCATGCGATTGCGAGAGCTGCCAGGGCCTGGCCCGAAAAGCCCATGTGAGCTTTTCGGATAACTGAAAAAGGGTGAAAGAGGGGACTCGAACCCCCGACCCCCAGAACCACAATCTGGTGCTCTAACCAGCTGAGCTACTTTCACCAAAATCTTGTGTAAATCGGAAAAGCCATTCTACCACCAAAATTACATTTCGTCAATCTCAGCTGACAAATTATGTAAAAATGCGCAAATATTACCTGAAACGCGTTATCTTAACGCATTAAACATTTTTGTGAAAAATTTCTGTCATGTCCGCTGCAATCAATATAATATAGGCTCTGTCAAAATTTACTATTTAAGAATTTTCAGGTGTTAAAGCAGAAATGGAAGTAAAACATATACTCAAAATAGCAGACCAGTTAAGAATAACGGATAAACAGGTTGGCTCGGTTGCTTTATTGCTGAGCGAAGGCGCGACGGTTCCCTTTATCGCGCGGTATCGAAAAGAAGCTACAGGCAGTCTCGACGAAGTTGCGATAACAACTATTCGAGACAGGCTCGAGCAGCTTGCTGAGTTGGACAAGAGACGCGAAGCGATACTCCAGTCGCTCGAAGAGCACGGGCATCTTACAGATGAGCTCAAGGGCAAAGTCAACGAAGCCGAAACTCTCGCGGAATTGGAAGACATATATTTGCCTTACAGGCCCAAACGAAGAACTCGAGCCACCGTCGCGAAGGAAAAAGGACTCGAGCCGCTCGCGAAGATGCTTTTCGAGCAGTGTGCTTTCGACCCGGAAAAAGAAGCTGAAAAATTCATCGACGCGGAAAAGCAGGTGGAATCTGTCGAGGATGCTCTGGCCGGGGCGCGTGATATCATTGCAGAGTGGATCAGCGAGGACCAGCAGGCCCGCTCGGAAATAAGAGCGCTCTTCTGGAAAGAGGGGCAATTCACCTGTAAGGTAATCCCCGGCAAGGAAGAGGAAGCAATAAAGTATAAGGATTATTACGAGTGGACTGAATCTGTCGTCTCTGCTCCATCGCATCGAGTTCTTGCGATGCGCCGCGGAGCAAATGAAAAATTCCTTGTCATGCGTATAACAGTCGACGAAGATAAAGCTGTTTCCATTCTCGAATCGCTCTTCATAAAGAACCAGAACGCGACTTCCGGGCAGGTTGGAATCGCTTTGCGGGACAGCTATAAAAGGCTTCTGGCGGATTCGATGGAAACTGAAATCAGGCTGGAAAGCAAAAAGAAAGCAGATGAGGATGCCATAAAAGTCTTCGCGGAAAACTTAAGACAGCTTCTTTTAAGTTCACCTTTAGGTGAGAAAAATGTTCTCGCAATCGATCCCGCTTTCAGGACAGGCTGCAAGGTCGTGTGCATGGACAGGCAGGGCAAGCTCCTTTACCACGATGTAGTTTATCCCCACGCTTCCTCGCAGGCGACATCGAGTAACGAAGGCATTAAGATAGCCGCATGGTGCCAGAAATATAACATCGAAGCAATAGCGATTGGAAACGGAACCGCAAGCAGGGAAACGGAAGCGTTCGTGCGCGGGATTGGTTTGCCAAAGGAGATTCAAATTGTAATGGTCAATGAAAGCGGCGCAAGTGTCTATTCCGCTTCGCCGGTAGCACGCGAGGAATTCCCCGACTATGACATTACAGTTCGCGGCGCAGTATCTATCGGAAGAAGACTCATGGACCCGTTGGCGGAGCTTGTAAAAATAGATCCGAAGTCGATTGGAGTAGGCCAGTACCAACACGATGTGGATCAGACGCTTCTCAAGCGAAGTCTCGACGACACAGTAATAAGCTGCGTGAACGCCGTTGGAGTAGAAGTCAATACAGCCAGTAAGCAGCTTCTGACTTACGTTTCGGGAGTGGGACCGAAACTTGCCGAAAGAATCGTGCAGTACAGGAATGAAAACGGTCCTTTCGCATCGCGCGAGGACATGAAGAATGTCTCTGGTCTCGGGGAAAAAACGTTCGAGCAGTGCGCTGGCTTCTTAAGAATCCGCAATGCAGAGAATCCTCTCGATGCAAGCGCAGTCCATCCTGAAAGCTATTCGATAGTGAACGCGATGGCAAAAAATCTGAATTGTTCCGTCGCGGATTTAATCAGAAACTCCGAGCTTCGCGAGCAGATAAAATTCCAGGACTATGTCACTGAGAAAGTGGGTTTGCCGACTCTGATGGACATAAAATCCGAGCTGAGCAAGCCCGGCCGCGACCCGAGAAAACAATTCGAAGCGTTCAGCTTCACTGAGGGAGTCAACGAGATTAAGGATTTGCAGGTCGGAATGGAATTGCCGGGAATAGTGACAAACATCACTGCCTTCGGCGCATTTGTCGATATAGGCGTTCACCAGGACGGGCTGGTACATATAAGCGAGATCTCGGACCATTTCGTAAAAGACCCTGCCGATATTGTTAAAGTGCATCAGCAGGTAAAGGTACGTGTGCTCGAAGTTGATATCGAAAGAAGGCGAATAGCTCTGAGCATGAAACCCGAGCGCAAAAAAAGTACGGAAAAGCCAAAAGACGAAAAACAAAAACCCAAAAAGCCACTTAAGAAAAACAAGCGGCCGCCACAATCGAAAAGAGACAGACCTTTCGGGGATACTCTCGATATCAAGCTGACTTTCGGCTCATAAACGCAGCACGCGCGTATAGTTCTATGCAGTTAATTACGCATCTTATCCTCTTGCAAAAATTATCCGTAGAACATATATTTGTAATATGAACAGATTATGTATATTCATGGGAATGCTAATCTTCGGCTCGCTCGGATGGTGGATTGGCAGTAAATTTGGAGGCTTTTTTACAGCCTGGTTCTCAAGTACAATAGGCACCATCATCGGAATCTACATAGGCTGGAGAATAAACCGTGACTACCTTAGCTGAAATTAATTGTTTTTCTCGTAAAATATGAAAAAGATATTTTCTTTAGAAAACCAGACTGCTCTTATAACCGGCGGAGGAACAGGTATAGGTAAAGCGATCGCACTTTGTATGTCACGTGCCGGAGCTGATGTTTTATTGACAGGCAGAAGGGAAGAATTTTTATCCCTGGCATGCATGGAAATCCCGGAAAAGTGTCGTTATATAGTACATGATGTGAGCGACCAGGAGCAGACTGAGAAATTTGCTGATATGGTTTGTCAACGAGTTGGAGTTCCGGATATCATTGTAAATAATGCAGGTATCAATCTGAAGAAAAGCGTGTCTAAAACGACGTACGAAGATCTCAATGAAATTCTGAAAGTGAATGTACTCGGAGCTCATATTTTGACTCGTGCTTTTATCCCGAAGTTCATCGAGCGCGGGTCCGGAAGCATTTTGTTTATTACCTCGATGGCCGCGTTGTTTGGCGTTCCTGATGTTTGCGCCTATGCGGCTTCCAAATCGGCGCTGCTCGGCTTGCTGAGGACGTATGCCACCGAACTGTCGCCAAAAGGTATTCGCGTAAATGCGATAGCACCGGGCTGGATAGAAACTGACATGTCAAAAGGTGCGTTAAAAAATGATAAGGAAAGACTGGACAGGATTTTATCCCGCGCACCGATGCACAGAATGGGCAAGCCGGAGGATGTCGGCTGGGCTGCCGTTTATCTCTGTTCACCTGAAGCGTCTTTTATTACAGGTCAGCAACTTATTGTCGATGGCGGCGTAAGTATCGGATTTTAATTCATAACGGGAACGAATAATTATGAAGCTCGGCTTAGGATTATATCGCCACATGCTTACAAAGCAGAACTATCAGTTTGCCAGGCAATGCGGTGCGACACATCTTGTTATCCATCTTGTGGATTACTACAAGCAGGGAAAGAACAATCCTTCAGATAATCAGCCGACCGGCGGAGAGGAAGGCTGGGGTCTCGCGGGAAATCCCGACACTCTCTGGTCACTCGACGAAATACTGCAAATCAAAAAAGATGTAAATGAAGCAGGCCTGGAACTCGAAGCAATTGAAAACTTCGATCCTGCGCACTGGTACGACATTCTCTTGGACGGACCTCGAAAAGCCGAGCAAATAGAAAACGTCAAAACGATTATTCGAACAGTCGGACAGGCAAAAATTCCGATCCTCGGATACAACTTCAGCATTGCAGGCGTATGCGGGCGTGTCACAGGTCCGTTTGCCCGCGGCGGAGCAATGTCCGTCGGTCTCGAAGGTGGAGACGATTCTCCGATACCAGAAGGCATGGTATGGAATATGATTTATGATACGAGAGTTCAGGATGGAGTATTACCTGAAATATCTCATGAAGAGCTATGG
>JARRRJ010000172.1:5095-9502 GCA_037380865.1 Sedimentisphaerales bacterium | reverse complement strand
GCTGAGCTTGTTCTGACGCCCGCCCAGGAAGGTATGAGCGGCGCAATCAATAAGGCAAAGGAATTGTTTGAGAATGCTGAAAATACCTTTATGCCGCAGCAATTTATGAACCCTGCCAATCCTCAAATCCATCGAAAAACAACCGCGGAAGAAATCTGGACTGACACCGATGGGAAGATCGATATTTTCGTTGCAGGTGTCGGTACAGGCGGAACGATTACAGGTGTAGGCGAAGTTCTTAAATCGCGAAAACAAGAAGGTAAGATAGTCGCGGTCGAGCCGGAAGGTTCACCTGTCCTTTCTGGTGGAAAGCCGGGACCGCATATGATTCAGGGAATCGGCGCAGGCTTCGTCCCTGGTGTGCTGAACGTACAGATTATCGATGAAATCGTAAAGGTAACAAATGATGAAGCGTTTGACACGGCAAAACGTCTGGCGAAAGAAGAAGGTATACTTTCGGGTATTTCCTCCGGCGCGGCCGCAGCCGCAGCAATAAAAATTGCACAAAAACAGGAGAACTCAGATAAGCTGATTGTCGTAGTCCTGCCTGATACTGCTGAACGTTACATCAGCACTCCTTTATTTGACTGAAGATAGATGACCTGCAACCAATGGAATATAAACCTGATGGACTCGCCTATCGGTTCAGCTGAACTGAAAAAAGACGGCTCCAGGCAGATTGCCGTACTGATGAGCGGCGGCGTGGACAGTTCTGTCACTGCGTATCTTCTGAAAGAGCAAGGCTGGGACGTAATCGGTGTCACGATGATTATTCCCGTTTCCTGTAATGCACCAGATCGCGTCTGCTGCGGTGCTGATGCGGCTTTTGTTTGTGATGAGATCGGGATTCCTCATTGCCTGATTGATGTCATTGAACCGTTCAAAAAGCTTATTATAGACAATTTCGCGAAATCGTATGCTAATGGTGCCACACCGAATCCCTGTGCCGACTGCAATACTCTGCTTAAATTTTCTTTAGTCTTCGATTATATCAGAGATAATTTGGGCATAGGTTATCTTGCTACTGGACATTACGCGAGAATTTCCCGAATCGATAACAAAGTGTTTCTTGGCAGAGCAAAAGACAAGACAAAAGACCAGAGCTATTTTCTGTACGGCATCTCATCTGACAGGCTTGAGAAAGTCTATTTTCCTTTGGGCGAATACACAAAAGAAGAGGTTCGTAATATAGCTTCCGAACTAAAGCTAACAGTCGCTGAAAAAAGCGAGAGTATGGAATTATGCTTTGCCGGACAGGGAGACTACAGAGCTGTTCTGGATTGCGTTGAAATAGACAAGCCTGGTGACATTATTGACATGCAGGGCAATAAAATAGCAACGCACAAAGGCATAGCAAACTACACTCTCGGTCAGAGACAAGGTATTGGATTCGCCGGTGGTAAGCCGCTTTATGTTGCAAAAATTGATGCTTCTACCAACACGATTGCTTTGGGAACAAGAGAAGATATAAGCTCGAATATTATTCAGGCAAAAGATGTCAATATTCTCATCCCTGAAGATTTCGTTGCAGGCAAAAACCTCTGGGGAAAAATCCGCTCGTATGGAGAACCTCGACCATGTGTTACACACAACGTGGCATGGGCTTCCAGCCCATGCATGCAAAGCCAGTATAGCCACTTCACTACTCACGGCACACACAACAAAACACTGAAAGTCGAATTCGACGAGCCGCAATTTGCTCCCTGCCCGGGTCAGAAAATGGTTTTATATAATAGTGAAGATAACATCGTAGCGGGCGGGACAATAGTTTAATTGAGTCTTTTATTTCTGCTGTGAAGACTGCAAATCAAAATTCCTCGCGGATCCGGAAAAATACGTTGTGCAACTGCCCCAGTTTGCAGAAGATCAGTCCGAATAATCCATAAGTAAGGTTATTGACTCGAACCAGGGGATGTTATATCATAACTTAAAAGAAATCGATGAGACGCCGGAGGTGACTGGTGCCTGGTGGTGCCCCTGGTCTTCAAAACCAGCGTGGGGTCGAGAAGGTCCCGGGTGGGTTCGATTCCCATTCGCCTCCGCCATTTAAAATCGCCCGATTTAAGTAAATCACAAAAGAATTTATTTGCGAATTCCTCAGTGATAACGGAAAATAACAAAATGACCTTAAAATAAGCAGAACGAATTTCTGATGAAGAAATATTTGAAAATTATCATCGTGTTCCTTTTCGTGGTGCTCGGAGCAGCGTTGCTGGGCTACGGCAATTTCTTTCATTCGACAGGGATTTCCGTACCCGGCAAGAAAGATGCGGCCAAATCTATAAAGACCGAGCGTGCGATCATAAAACTGGTAACCATCGGCGGCTTGAAGCGAGACGAAGCTGGAAATATCATCCAAACATTCGGTGCGAACGAAGAAGCTCCGAAAGCCTGCCCTACCTGATAAGCTAAAGTGGAGACCATGGTGGCCATGGTCAAAAAATCTTTGAACAATCTATCTGCGAAAATAATCGGCATGAGAATGTGGATTCAGACTGCATTTCTTGTAGTCTGGCTGGATCCATTGGGTTTTCGCATGCACACCATCTGCTCGCCTGTTTTCCACTGCTATGCGTGTCCGTTATCAACATTCGCCTGTCCCATTGGAGTAATCGCGCAGTTCGGCGCATTGCATATGTTTCCCTTCGTCGCTATCGGTATGCTGGTAACAGTCGGAGTATTATTCGGTACATTAGTCTGTGGCTGGGTATGTCCTTTCGGGCTCCTCCAGGATTTGGCAGGCAATATACCGACAAAGAAGTTCAATCTACCGAAGTATGCCGGCCATTTTCGATTTGTAGTTCTTATCGTAACTGTGCTCGCGATCCCGTATTTTTTCGGAGAGAACCACTGGCTTTTTATATGGTCCTCTCGGCGCGATTTTCTCGTTATTCAATCGCACATCTGCTTTCTTTTTGCGTTTCAATCCCGAGAAATGCACAGACTGCAAAAGATGTCACAAACTTTGCGATTACGGAATTGAGCCTGAAAAAAGCACAAATGACATAAATTGTATACGCTGTCTCGAATGCACAAATTGCGGCCCAAAAGCATTGAAACTTAAGAGTATTTTCACACGCGGCTCGAACAGGAAAGAAAAAACAAAGAATTAATGTCTATGGAATATTCGGAACTTCATGATAGGCAGGTACAATCCGACATTGATTCTTTGACGGAGGCAAATCAGTCAGACTGTGGGCTTTATGTGCATATCCCGTTCTGCAAAACTAAATGCGCGTATTGTAATTTCTATTCTGAGCCCGTGGACAAGCATGATACAGATCGTCTGATGCTAGCGATACATAAAGAGCTAACACAGACTGACACACGAACAGTTAAAACAGTTTACATTGGCGGTGGCTCACCTTCGTGTCTGCCTGTGTCGCAATTAGTCAGTCTCATCGAAGCCGTCACTAATAGATGTTCAGATATCGGTGAATTCACCGTCGAATGCAATCCAGGTCAGGTTACTTCTGAAATGCTCGAATGGCTGCATTCTCTTGGCGTAAATCGCCTCTCGATAGGAGCCCAGTCATTCGATCCGAGCGAATTGAAATGCCTTGGTCGTGCTCATAACTCAGGGGTGATCGGTGAAGCAATTCATCGCGCAAGAAAAGCTGGTTTCACCAATATTTCTCTCGACCTTATCTTCGCAATCTGTGGTTCAACCGAAGCATCATGGCAATCCAGCCTGGAACAGGCTGTAGCTTTGAATCCCGAACACATTTCAGCATATTCGCTGACACTGGAAGAAGAAACGCCTCTGGCCGCGTATATAGCGCAAGGCAAATATTCTGCTATCGACGAATCCACTGACAGAGCAATGTATGAACAGGCAATCGATACACTTTCTAATGCCGGTTACGAACAATATGAAATTTCAAATTTTGCCAAGTCCGGCTTCGAATGTCGGCACAACCTCGGCTGCTGGCAAAATCACCCTTTCATTGGCATTGGTCCTTCTGCGGCTTCACATATTGGCAATTGCAGAACGCGAAACATTTCAGATATTGCGGCTTATGTGAAAGCTATTGAATCAGGTAGAAGTTCTGCAGAAGAAACTATAACTGTTTCTGAAAAGGACAAAATTTGCGAAACAGCAGTATTGAATCTTCGTACAATATATGGTATTGATGTCAAAAAATTCAGGCAGGATACAGGACGCGATCCCTTCCTGGTTTTCGCAGAACCTATAAGAACGCGTTGCGAACAGGGATTATTAAATATTGACGAAAATCGTATATTTCTTACAAGAAAGGCTTTACCTGTAGCAGATTCCGTATTGTGTGATTTTGCATCTTTGTAGAAATATTCGATATATTAAACCGGAACAATTAGTTTATGGATACCCGATACATAAGGAACTTTTCAATTATAGCACACATTGACCATGGTAAAAGCACATTG
>JARRRJ010000172.1:0-5089 GCA_037380865.1 Sedimentisphaerales bacterium | reverse complement strand
GAACAATTGCTCGATGATATGGACCTGGAGCGCGAGCGCGGCATCACAATTAAGGCTTCTGCTGTAACAATGAATTATGAATACGAAGGTCACACTTACATGCTGAACCTGATAGATACACCGGGCCATGTGGATTTCCATTTTGAAGTATCCAGGGCGCTGGCAGCCTGCGAAGGCGCTTTACTCGTCGTCGATGCAACCCAGGGAGTGGAAGCACAAACTGTAGCCAATGCCTATCTTGCAGTGGAAAACGGCGCCGAGCTTATGGGTGTGATCAATAAAGTGGATTTGCCTGCCGCGCAGCCTGATATGGTGGGAGATGAAATCGAACATGTTCTGGGAATTAAAAAAAGCGAATGCCTCCAGATTAGCGCAAAAACGGGCATAGGAGTCAAAGAAGTTCTCGATTCAGTCTGCGCCCTCCTTCCTCCTCCTAAAGACCTATCCGCCGAAAAAACACAGGCACTTATTTTCGACAGTCACTTTGATGAATACAGGGGTGTGATTTGCTATGTGCGAGTTTTTTCTGGCAAGCTGAAACTCAAGCAGAAAATTCGTTTGATGGGCACAGGCCGGACTTATATTCTCAACGAAATTGGAAAATTCAGCCCGAAAATGAAACCAACAGGTGAATTAGGCACTGGTGAAGTCGGGTACGTAATCGGAAATATCAAGCAGCTTGGAGATGTTACAGTCGGTGACACAATTACAGATGACGTAGAACCTGCGGAAAAAGCGCTGGAAAAATATAAGCCGCCGCAGCAAATGGTTTTTTCAGATTTTTATCCCGGTAACAATACAGAATATCCCAGGCTTCGTGCTGCGTTCGATAAGCTCACGCTGAATGACGCGAGTTTTTCATTTATGCCGCAAAACTCACCTGCACTGGGTTTTGGTTTCAGGTGCGGCTTTCTCGGTCTGCTTCACATGGAAATAATCCAGGAACGCCTCGAACGCGAGAACGACATTGACGTTGTGCAAACTGCGCCGAGTGTAAGCTACGAAGTGGTGACAAATGACGGAAAGGTTTCACGCATCGACTCACCAAGCCAATTACCTGATCGTACCCATATCCAGGAACTGAGAGAGCCGTTCGTGCGACTGGAAATCATTACAGGCACAGACACGATAGGTGGTATAATGAAACTCGCGGAAGAACGAAGATGCAAGCTGATTAAAACCGACTATCTCAGCCCGACACGAGTTATGATGGAATACAAAGCTCCCCTCGCAGAAATTGTTTACGACTTTTATGACCTGCTGAAAAGCATAAGTCATGGCTATGCTACAATGGACTATGAATTCCTGGATTTTGAAAAGAGCAATCTCGTAAAAATCGACATCCTGATTAACGGCGCTCCGGTCGATGCACTATCACTTATTGTACATCGCGATAATGCTGAAGCAAGAGGCAGGAAACTAATCGTTAAACTGAAAAAGAATATTCCGCGCCACCAGTTCGAGATACCATTGCAGGTCGCCATCGGAGGAAAGATTATCGCCCGCGAGACTATTAAAGCGTACAGAAAAGACGTCACTGCCAAACTCTACGGCGGCGATGTAACTCGCAAAATGAAAGTTCTCAAAAAGCAAAAGGAAGGCAAAAAGCGCATGAAAAGCGTAGGCAACGTCCAAATCCCCCAAAAAGCCTTCATGAGTATTCTCGACACAAGCGAATAACAAAAAACTATTAGTCCTTTAATTTCTCATCCAATTCATTAATCGAAAATCCTTCAGCAGTTATAACATGGTTTTTGTCAGTCAAAACAAGCCATGGCCGCACGCGTACGCTCCAGTTGAACATGGTTCTATCGTAATCCCTTATAATGCGGCCTGATATAAATGGTATGTTATATTCCTTCGTCCATTTTTCAATCTCATCTTGAGAGATTTCAGAAGTATGGATCAGTAAAACCACAACATTATTTTCCGTCAGTTTCTGCACCTGTTTTGTAAGCTCTATTATCAAATTGCGTGACGGCCACTGCTCGATATCCCAGAAACATATTAAAACTCTTTTGTCTTTGGATTGCTCAGCGGGAAAATTAACATAAATATTGTCAAAAGCCGGAAGAGGTTTGTTTACTAAAGAAACCGGCTGTCTCGATACGGGCCTTCTGGTTAGATTCGGTGAGGAAACTACTATTTTAATGCCCGTGTCTCCTGCCTTGACACTTGCGCGACCAACCAGAGATTGCGGCACCTCCTTACGTACATCTAAAGAAATTTGCCCAGCACAAATTTTTTCAAGTGTAAACTCACCTTTTGCGTTCGTACGAGTTTGTTGAATTGAAGGCTGGCCGTAAACGGAGGCAAAAATCCGGGCATTAAATATAGGCTGATCATTTTGATCTACAACGACACCCGAAACTGACAGGTTTGCTATATTTAAAACAAGAGGCTCTAAATTGATATGTTCATTTATTATTTCATTTGTATTGGTCTGGACACTTTTCTCTCCGTAACCATCGGCACTTGCAGATATAAAGTATCTATGACCTTGTAGAATAGCGCGTATTTCAAAATTACCCTTGGAATCGATTTTTGTCGGTTCTTCAAATGCGCAAATATTCCCTCGATCGGACATCCAGATACCAAGAGACAAATTTGCCTTTGGAATTCCAACGCCATTAACGTCAAAAACCATACCCGAAAAAACAACACCTGGTCGCAGTGTGATTTCGTAATCATCTTTTTTGTCATCAAGCTCAACTTCAGCAGCGAGATTTCTCTCTTTTTGTCTGACAAACATGCGCTTTACTTCCTGTAACGGAAACGAACTCGGACTTCTCGTCGTTCCAGTCTGGACGAGGCTTATTGCTGTTCTGAAACGAAATTTTCCTTCACTATCTGTAACAGTCTCTTTATCAATATATGGAATAGATGCGGTGATAAAAGCATCTTTGACAGGCTGGCCCTTTTCATCTTTTACAATTCCTGTGATAATCCGCACAGGCGGTTCTTCCATTACCTGCAATGCCCGGCTGGAAGTTCGTCCACTGGAAACTGAGCTTCCGGCCGGTCTGGAATTAATAACCAGCACATTTAAAATAAAAAGAACAATTACAACACCTGAATTTCCCACAAATCCTCGTCTCGCCCACATTTTATTACCTTTCGCAAATATTAATTCTTTATCCTCTCATCCAGCTCATTTATAGAAAAACCTTCTGCTTGAACGATATGTTCTTTATCAGTTAAAATTAACCACGGCAGAGCTTTTACGCTCCAGTCGAATCGCGTCTTTTCCACCTCATTATCAATTATCCCTATGAGAAACGAAATATTATTTTCCTTGAGCCAGTTATCGAGATATTCACGTTCCACCTTTGACGCATGGATTGTAACTACTGCGATGTCTTTTTGTTTTAGTTCTTCTGTTTTTTTGTTTAGTTCCTGAATGCAATTTCTCGATGGGCGCTGCTCATTGTCCCAGAAACAAATTAATATTCGCTTGTCCCTTACCTGCTCAGGCGAAAAACCAATATCAATATTTTCAAAAGCCGGAAGAGATTTTTTCACTAAGGAAGCCGGCTCCCTTGGAACGAGTCTTCCTTCGGAATTAATTAAAGAAACGACGATTTTAATATCAGTATCTCCGCCGCGAGCTGTTGCACGGCCATGTAAACGTTCAGGCTCTTGCATGTTAGCCTGTATGTTAATCTGCCCCTGGCACATATTCTCAAGTGTGAACCGGCCCTTGGTATTCGTATAAGTCTCCCGCATGGAGGGTTGGCCGTTACCGTAGCCATAAATCCGAATATTCGAGATGGGCTGGTCGAATTGGTCCACAACAATTCCTGAAACCGAAACGTTTGCCACTTCTAAAACCAGCGGCTCCAAATCAATGCGTTCGTTAGCCGCTTCACTCGTATTGGCTTCAACATATCGCTGTCCGTAGCCATCGGCACTCGCATATACAGAGAATCAATAACCTGATGGAATAGCTTTTATTTCAAAATTGCCCTGTGAATCAATGCTTGTTGGGTCTCTTGAGACGTAACCGCCATCAGATATCCAAAAACCAAGAGAAATATCCGCACTCGGTATCCCAACTCCATTAACGTCAACAACCTTACATGAAAAAATAATGCCCGGAGACAATGTAATTTCATAATTGTCCGTTTTTTCATCAAGTTGAATCGCAGCAGAGAGATTTCTCTCTTTTTGTCTGGCAAGAATATATGTTGTTTCTTGCAATGAAGAGCTTCTCGTCCCAACTGAGCCGGAGTTTATCGTTGATCTGATGCGGAATTTACCTTCATCATTTGTGAGAGTATCTTCTGCAAGCCACGGCCTTGTTGAGATTACAGCATTTTTTACAGGCTGATCTTTTTCATCTTTTACAACGCCTGTAATAATTCGCACTGAAGGTCCCCTGGTTACCTGGAACGTCTGTCCTGCGGATTTTTCTTCAAAATCAGAGCTTCTCGGCAGCTTGAAATTTATGACTTTCGAGCCTTCCTCGATATTAAACTCTTCCGATTCGACCTGTTCATATCCTACTGCAGAAGCCTGGAGATGCCAAGTCAACGCTGAAGTCTCGTCGAAGCTCAACTCGTATTTTCCATCAGAAAAAACGATGGGCCTTTCATTTGAACTTCTCCGAGAATAAATGGCTGCTATCCCAAAGTTAGGTATTAGCTTTCCTGTAACAGCGTCAGTTACAGTTCCCTGTATCGTTAAAGTACGCATCATCTGTACAGTGACTTCATTTTCAGCAGGCCCGATGATATAATCTCTGATTGTTAAAAATCCGCTCTTTCCCACAGTCAGCTTTACATCCCGTTCAGCGACATTGGGTATTATAAAATCACCTTTGCTATCTGTATCATCCAGCCACACATCATAATCTCGATTATCTGCGAATGGTTGAATTACAGTCCAACCTCCTGTTAAGGGATTTCCCCGGCTGTCAACAACGTGACATTTTATATTCCTGCCGCGACTTAACTTAAATTCCAAAGGGTCAGGTTTTGGTGCAATATCCACTACTTTCTTTTCGGGAGCGTAACCGGGCGCTTCGACAATGATTGTTGGGACCTCGCGGTCATAATCACTTCGATCACCAGAATTTACAAGTTCGAAC
>JARRRJ010000171.1:0-5099 GCA_037380865.1 Sedimentisphaerales bacterium | reverse complement strand
TCATTATATTTTGAAATATCCGATTTGTCAGTTAGCGGCAGTTGCGATAGAGAATCTAACGTGAAGTGTTCAATGTCAATTCCTCTAAGCTTTTCGCGATAATAAGGCGAATTCACACTGACGTGTCGAAGATGTCTGCGCAGAAGCTCCTCCTGCGTTCTATATATGACCTCAGGTGAATCAAAGGCTAAATCAGGATATTTCAAAAGGGACATAAATGCCTTGTATAGATTTTATATACTTAAATCAACCTCTAAGAACCATTAAGGCTCGTCATAACATCAATAATCTTACTAAAGGAGTACCGAAGAATCAAGAGATATTGATGAGCGAAACTTAAAATAGCTTCAGCTCCATCTTGTAGTCGTCCATTATGAATCCGCTGCCGATATCCTGAACGATTGGGCCGGTGTTGGCGAATCCAAGCTTTTCATATGCCGCAATTGGCCCGATATTGTGTCTATTGACGGTCAGCGTTATTTTTCCAAGATTCCTTTCAAGAGCAATAGACTTAATAAATTCAAGTGTTTTGCGGGCTATGCCCTTGCCTCTCATGGTCTTGCGTATGTACAGCTTGCTCAGAAATAGAGCATCCTCTTGCTGAACGATTGCAAAGTAACCGATGGCCTGTTTTTCTTCCTCAATCAAATAATAAATATAACCTTTATTCCGGATTTGATCGGTGATCGCATTCACGGATTGGATTTTATCAAGCATATAGTCAACCTGATCGGCCCCGATGATAGCCGTGAAATGCTCAGTCCATATTTCCCAGGCGAGCCTGGCTGTCGCCCTGATCTGATCATCTGTTATAACTTGATTGTAACCCATATGTTGTGTTTCCTATATTCAACAATAATATATCAATCCCGAGATTCTGAATCTAATGTTGCCGGGGAATATTATAATCATCATCAGTAACTACATCAATGAATTTAGAAGTGAGAGCTTGTCTTGAGAGAGAACGTCGGATATTGTACACATAAGGTGACATTTGCATAAGTCATGAAAGGGCCTTGAGATACCTGACAGCTTTTGGTAATATGTTAAATGTACAGGCAAAAGATAATCGTGATTTCGTGATACAAAATTATGAGCAAGCCGGATGTAAAGATAACGGATTCTTTTTTTAGCAGATTAGGGCCCGGCCTGCTTCTGGCGGCGACCTCCATCGGAGCGAGTCATTTGGTTATGAGTCCCAGAGCAGGTTGGATGTTCGGATTTGAATTGCTTTGGCTCGTACCCCTGACTCATCTGTTCAAGTATCACGCCTTTGAGTTTGGCCCGCGCTACGCCGCAGCTACAGGTGAATCGCTCATCGCAGGATATGCAAGAATGCCGGGACCGAAAGGATGGGCATTATGGATTCTTCTGTTTGTGACAGTAGCTCAGGGCATAGGAGTCCTGGCCGGCGTGGTTGCCATAGCTGGCGCTGTTCTGTCCACATTTGTAGGACATGAGCCTTTTGCCGGCTTCTACATCATACTGGTTGTTGGAACGGTATTGCTTTTCCTGGTATTGGGCGGGTACAGTTGGCTGGACTTCCTCAATAAGATCATGATGACAGCTCTTTTCCTGGCAACAGTCGTGGTATTCATTCCGGCCTTTCCCGGTCCTGCCGAATTTAAACACTTTGTAATTCCCTCCGTACCGGTTGGTTCTATTGCTGTTATTACCGGTATCCTGGGCTGGATGCCCACGGGGATAGACGTCTCAATCTGGCACTCCCTATGGACACTTGAGAAGCATCGTGACCTAACACCTGTTCAGACGTCAGAAAAGAGGTGGGAGATATTCAGGTTGTCACTCATGGATATGAGAGTGGGATATATCTTGTCCTTCGTTGTAGCCTCCGTTTTTCTTATGTTAGCCGGTGTTTATCTTCATGGAACATCTGATAAGATAGACGGAGCAGAATTTGCCAGTTCTCTCGCGAAGATCTATACAAACAACATTGGCTATTGGGTGTATTTCGTCTTTATGGTCGCCGCTTTCACTGCGATGTATTCTACCGTTTACGCCGTGATGGACGGTTTCTCGCGTTCCTTTGCCGAGATGGCTTCGACTCTCTTTCCGAAGATTAGAGCCAGATGGAGGATGAAACTGTACTGGATATTTGTCCTGTCCACAGCAACTTTCGCAATTCTGATTCTTTTGGCCTTCAAGGGTAATAATCCGGTGACGCTCGTACTGGACGTTGCCCTTTTGAGTCTTTGTGTAGCTCCGCTCTATTACGGCCTGAACTACTATTGTGTCACACGTCTTATCAAAGAAGAAAAGTTTAGGCCCGGGACTTTGGCCCGCCTTATCGCACTTGCAGGTATCTTCGTAGTGTTTGTCGCAACTTTGATTTGTGTAGCGCCGAAGTTAGGCTTGTTGGAGTAATTCATTAGAGGAAGCACATTTTCAGGTTTATCCATACATCTATATTATTCCAACCGGATTTTATTTACTTTTTGCTTGATATTGCATCCAATCGATATAATATCAAGGTTAAAAAAGTTTGTTTTATAGCAAGGACTTAATGCCAGTTTGAACAGGCAGTAAAGAAAGGTGGGATTGATATGGCCACGTATTTTATGTTCGGAAAATACTCATTCGAATCACTAAACCAAATGAGTACCGAAAGAACAGACAAAGCCGTCAGCCTTATTTATAAATTTGGCGGTCAGGTAAATTCGATGTACACACTGCTTGGAGAGCAGGACATAGTTCTTATTGTCGACTTTCCCGATTTGGAACAAGTAATGAAAGCCTCTATTGCTCTGACTAAAATGACAAGCATCTCATTTAAGACATCTCCTGCCTTGGCTGTAGAAGACTTCGATAAAATCATAACAGGCAGAGTACATATATAAATAACAAAAGGGAAAAAACTCCTGTAACCACATTTGTTAGATAACTCGCGATACAAATTGTACACTGTACCTTTAGAATTTTTGCATTTTTCGAAGCTTCCCCAAGCAATTGATATGCAAACGCTTAAAAAACTAACATTTTTTAAAATGCTGAGATTTTGACCTTTCCAGTTGTAGCAGACTTGCGGCCCACGTTACAATCAAAGACTTTCCCGGAAAGGATGGAAGAAGATAGCCTGACTCTTTTTCTCTCTTACAGCCGGCCGGGTTACCAAAGAGACAAAAAAAGAGATAGCTCCTTCAGACATATAAAGGATGTTAGGAAACTTTTCAGATCCGGCAATTATGCCTGAAGCAGGAAAACCTTGGTCTTGCGTAATCTTATTCCTTAGGTCCCCAGATGTAAAATCCTGTTTCCGTATTTTCAAGCACTTCTTTCGGGGGCGCAGATGTAATAAGACTTATAACGACAAATGTGACGGCTGAAATCAGGCAAGCAAAGAAACTGAAATGAAGAGGCAATGGAGTTATAAAATAATGAATATATGCAAAAACCATAGCACTTACGAATCCCAGGCTCATTGCTATTATCCCGGCTTCCTTTGTAGCTCGCCTCCAGTAGAGACCGCCAACAAGAGGAATGGTAAAAGATGAAAACATTATTCCGATACTCGTCCATATAAGAAATATTAGTAATTGAGGTGGTTTGATAACCATTAGAACAGCGATAATGGTTCCGATGACGATAGTAAGTCTGTTAATCAGAGTGATTGTTTTATCTTCGGCGTTTTTGTTAATGTATCTTTTATATATGCCCCAGCTTATACAATTGCCAACAGTAAGCATGAGCCTGTCAGTTGTCGAGACAACAGCCGCCAGAATGACCACGCCCATAAAAACCCATAAGAATTGTGGAAAAACAAATTTAATAGTTGCTATAAAGGCGAAGTCGGATTGTTCTACGTTTATTTTTCCCGTTTCATTAAGAGCACGTGCAGCGAATCCGTCAATTTTAAAAAGTGACATCGCAACAAAAAATATTATAAAGACAAACAGCGGTGACCACTTGAAATAATTTCTTTCCTTCACAGTTAACACATTATTTATAACATGCGGAGCCGAAGCTATACCGAAAGTCAGAAAAAGAAAAAATGATAGAATGTAAAATGGTGTGAAGAAAGCATATTTTTCATAAGGTGGGTACTTCTGTGGATAATATGGCTGCAACATGTTGGAGTCGATTTCCCCAAGAACACGGTTAAAATCGGGGATTTTCGCAATGATGAAAGGCGTTGCAACAACTACACCAACGATAATCAGCAGGACATGAAAAAGCGTGATAAATGAAATTGCATGCAAACCACCTAAAAGAACATAAATTGTGATAATAATGGCAGAAATAATAAGGGCAGTCAGGTAATTAATATTCAGAAGTTCCTGCAGAACGATACCTATTGATCTATACTGAGCCATCAAATAAATCAAGCTCACAACTACTGCAAATATCGGAGAAAGCAATCTCATGGATCTCTCACTATAATAGCGTTCACAGAAGTAATCCTCTACAGTAAGATAGTTCCTTTTTATAGCGACCCGATTCAATTTAACTCCGAAAAACATTAGGCAGACACAACAGCTTAACGGTAAAAAGAATTGCTCCCAGAAAGTGGGCCATCCTCCGGTAAAGCCAAGACTGGGTACTCCGAGTGTTGTTCCGCCACTCGCAGTAGAGCCCATCATGAGAAGGGCAAAGCCAAAAAAACCAATAGATCTTCCGGCTACAATAAAGTCAGAGGCACTCTTGATTTTTCTCGACGAGATAAATCCGAATACAATTAAAAAGCCAAAATATATCGCTATGACAGCAATTGTTTCAGTCATCGTTCATTCCCTTCTTCTATTTGAAACTCTTAGCCCAGGCAATCAGGGCAACAATAATCACAATCAGAGTCATTCCGAAATAAATCACTGTTTTTAAGGGTAGAAAACTTAATAACATTGTGCATCATTCCTTCTTATTGTCACTTCATTGATTTATATGGCAAAACTTGTTCCGTTTTTCCGAGAAACGAATCTATCGAATAATTCTGCTCAGTCTTCTTGTGAATCAACGATGTCAGTAATGTTGAGTTCCAGCATTTTTATGCTCGCCAGAATTCGAGCTGTGTTTTTGGAGAGAGCCGGAATTTCATCAGCATCCCTGCTCAGTTCCTTCGCTGTCTGTTTCAACAGTTGAATCTT
>JARRRJ010000170.1:0-6910 GCA_037380865.1 Sedimentisphaerales bacterium | reverse complement strand
GCTATCGAGGAAAGCACTATATATCTTGACAATCTTGCGTTCATCAGTGAAAAATCTCAGCTTTCAACCAACGGAAATTTGAGGTTCGTCTCGAAGACGGCTCAATTAAGCGGCACCGGTATGGAACTTATCTATAACAACGAGATGGAGCGCCTCGAGCTTTTCAGGATAGTCGATGTAAACAGCCTTAAAGTGAAAATCCGACGTGCGACTCTGGGTACGGTCCGTCAAAGCGGCCAATCCACAAAAGCCGCAGACTTGCAGGAAAATGATAATCAGGCTTCAGGTACAGCCGGCGCGCAGAAATCTGCATCCTCCGAAGAACAATATTACACATGTTTGTTCAGAAGGAACGTATTGATCGATACTCCTGACGAACGCGTTTTCGCCGCACAGGATATCCAGATTGACGATATAATATGGTCAACGAAAACAGCAGATGAAGATAAGCCCGACGAATCCTCGCTGAAAAATGAATTTGACGATCCTAACCATATAGTCGTTGAGCCGAACAAGCCATACTATTTTGTTGAAGAGCCTAATGACCGTAATCACGAAACTGAGAGACCTGAAAAGCCATATCAGGTTGCGACGGAGCCAAACAATCCTGATCACATGATTGATGGTCCAATGATTCCTGCGCCCGAGCCTAACGATCTTATCGATGTTGTCGTCACGTGTGATAATGGTCTTATTGTTGCGCCTAAAGACTCCAGAAGATTAAGTGAATTCAAAGACTCCGCTGAAGCTTTCTCTGATATTGAAAAGCCAGACTTTGATGATGGAATAGAAAAAACCACTCTCCTTACTCAAAATATAAAACTAACGACTCTCGAAGGTGATTCTCTCGCAACAGGTTTGACTGAACTTACTTTCTATGTTATGGACACAAACAATCCTGATCCGAATCTCCAGTCAGTTCCTGTCACAATAACGTCGCAGAATGGAGCCAAATTTATCAAAGCGGCTAACCAGGTCGTTTTCGAGGGGGATTCTTTATGTAAGATTCCTCAGAAGGAGCTCAGCGAAGAAAGGTACATTACCTTTGCTTCGCCCATGCTCATTATTAACCTGCCAAAGCCCGAGCAAACATCTTCTTTACCTGACATCATTGCTATAGGTCCTACCGAACTTGAATTTTATGTCGAAGACTCGAATGCGCCTGCGGAAACGCAGAAAATTCTTCCCGTCAGAGTTACGTCACAGGAAAAAGCACTGTTTTTGCCCGAAATGAACCAAGTCATTTTCGACAAGAACTGTCTCTGTCAGATTGGCTCGGAAGAGACAGGAAAGGAGCAGTATGTTTCGCTGAAATCTTCGAATCTCAGGATAGATTTGCCAGGAGAATTTTCATCGCAGTCTTTTGAATTCGCTGACATAACAGCTGCCGGACCTGTGGATTTGAAGTTTTATATGAAAGACCCGAATAACATGGGCACACCTCAGTCACTTTTGCCTGTGAGCATAACCGCTCGAAAGCAGGCATGTTATCTATCATCGTCGCGTCAAATCATTATCGATGGTTCCTGCCGCAATACAATGCGCCGCGAAGAGGCAGATTTTGTCCAGGAGCTCAATCTTTTGGCTGACACGATGACCGTAGATTTGCCGAAGGACGCCAATTCGCATAACCCGACTTCTTCGCTTACAGAAATCAGACATTTAAACGCCGATGGAAAAGAGGTGAAATTGACTATAACTAAGAAAGTCAAACCGCCAGTGATACCAAATCAAGCGAGTAATCAGGTTCTGGGCGGCAGTGAGCTGATTTGTAAAAGCCTCGACTATGATACCCAGGAGCAGGTGTTTCTGGCTGCCGGACCAGGTGAGCTCACATTGAGCGATACCGAAATCAAAGACTCGAATGAAGAAGGTGAACAGGCGATTTTCGGCAGGAAATGGTGGGCCAAAACGTATGGCTTCAGCAGTCTTGAATATTTGTTGGTTAACAATAGGATTATCGCAAACTCAGAACCGAATCAAACCATAAACATTCAATATATCGAACTGGAAGATGAAGAGTACAGTCCCGTCCTCAAGGCTTCAGCAGGACATGTGGAGATTCAGCTAACCGAGACTGAAGATGGAAAACTGGAGCCTTCTACAGTAGTCGCTTCAGGAGGGATAGAATGCAAGACAGACGAAGACAACCTTTTTCTCGGAAGTGTTCTGATTTATAGCCATGAGAACTCGATCATAAAGATTCATGGCGATGAAAAGAATCCGTGCTATTATAATGGCCTGCTCGTGGATGAAATTACCATCAATCTCAAAGATAATAGTGTTAAGTTCGAAAGCGCAGGGCCAAGCTCACTCTGATCTCTAACATGTTCAGTCTTTATGCTCGGATTTTTTGCGTATTTCCTGAATTCTGTGTTTGCCCGGCTGACCTTTCTTGCTCGAGTTATTTTTAACCGAGGGTCCCTTGCCCATCAGAGAAAGCGCTTTAACACAGGCCGCTTTTGTAGTGCGATCGCGATTCTTAAGACCTTTCTCAAGAACCTCGATAGCGAGTTTCTTCATCCTGCCGTTCATACTTCTAAGACCATAAGCAGCGGCTTTCTTGGACGTTCTTGAAAAATCACCGAACAATATCTTGGTCAATATGGCAAGGCCGTCCTCCTGCATCCACGAGAGATTATAAGCTGCCAGTCTTGCAGTCGATATATCATTGGAGCATAACTTTGTCGTGAGCTCTTTGAGCGCCTTGATAGACTCTTCGTCTTTCTGACGTTTCGAAATGTTTTGTTCATCTAATTTCATATATTCTCCAATCAGAGAATACGATTATAATACATTATCGCTGGATATGCCAGCATAAATAGTAAAATTCAGGCGCGCGAGTTCTCTCATTGCAGTTCTTTGCCTGCCGCACAAGGCTCGTGCTCGATACAATTTCAAAAGATTATTCCCTTAGTACGCCTATTTGGCGGAGCCATTGCCGGCATAGTTCCGGCCAGTGCGAAACCGCATCTTTGCTTGGGCGTATTCCATAGCCGTGACCGCCTGTGGGAAAAACATGCAATTCAGATGATACGCCGACTTTTTTTAGAGCCAGGTAGTAATATACGCTGTTTTCAACACCTATGCCGTCGTCCTGAGTCTGAACTATAAAGGTGGGCGGATTTTTGGAGCTGAGCTTCACATCCTCTCTAAGGCCGCTGCGACCATCGTAAAGATAGGCTGGATAGAGCAGAATTGTAAAGTCCGGCCTGCAGCTCAGCGAATCTTTTTCATCGACAGGCTTATAGCTTCTATTATCAAATTCACCGCTTACTCTCTCGCAAAGATGCGCACCGGCGGAAAAGCCTATGACTCCGATTCGATTTGTCTCAATCTGCCATTCATCTGCATTTGAGCGAACTACACGAATCGCTCGCTGAATGTCCTTAAATGCATTCTCTCTCTGGTTTGGTGCGCGGTATTTCAGCACAATAGCCGTTACGCCGATAGAAGTAAACCAATTGGCAACCTCTGTGCCTTCTTTGTTTATCGCCAGGTAACTGTAGCCTCCGCCGGGACAGATTACTACCGCAGGCGTTTTTACTTCGACCTGTTTTGGTTTGTAAACCATAATTGTCGGGTCAGTAATATTAGAAACTCTAATTACATCATCGCTTCTATCAGGCTCAAGTGTCTCCGTTTGCGCACCCGCTCCTTCACCTAATGTGCTTTTCGACCAAATTTTCAATATAATTGCATCATCCTGTTTCTCAACTCCGGCATAACATAAATTGGCAGTAACTGTTATAAGTGCCATTGTTACGATAGCATATCTAATCATTTTATGAACTCCCGTATTCATTTTTCAGGCTTGAGGTACGTGTCCATGAACTTCAGCCAGAGGTCCCAATCGGTGGATCCATGTTCACCATCGACCATGAGGTACGACAGTTCGTGTCCAACCATTTCACCCACATTCTCGTACTTGTCGCTATCTATACCTTGTTTTCCGAGAAGCTTGTAAACAGGCGTTGCCTCCACGGCCGCCAGAAATTCACCGTACGGATCCGACCATCCATCCCGGCTGGCGGTCGAAAGCAGTATCGGCCGCGGCGCCATAAGCGCAACAAGACAATGTGTATCGACCGCACTCGTGTTTGGATTCGCTGCGAACTTCTGGTAAGTTCCGGCAAACTGGTACGGATAACGAGTTGGCGCTACCAGATGCGCGATCGTCTCGCCGTAATTGCGTCGTGCCAGCGCTGCGCCGCCTTCACCGCCGCAACAGGCAATCACTAACGCAATCCTCTGGTCGTTGGCGCCGGCCCATGTAACTGTCTTGCCCAGACGGGACGTGCCGGTAATGGCAATGCGTCCGGCATCAACTGATGGATCGGTCTCATAGTAATCCATCACTCTGCTGATCCCCCACGCCCAGGCGGCGATGGTACCCCACTCGTCGTGGGCGGGAGCTTCCTGACCCGGAGTAAGAGCGAGCTTACGGGCGATATTTACGTTGGACTGACCCTCGCGATCGGTTTCTATGCTGCTGTAATTGATCGTCGCGTAGCCGTAGCCATGACTGATAAACCAGGCCGCGGATCCGGGAACGGGCGGCCCACTCGCTCTTCGCATACCACCCCTGGCGCCTCGCCGTCCCCCAAACGCGCCGAAGCTGAAGCCGAAGGTGAGGTTTGTCAGCACAGGCACTGGATCCTCCACGTCTGACGGCGTGTAAAGAGTTACACTGATTGCCGGGCCGTCCGGACTGCCCATGTGTCCCGCCAGTTCCTTCATGATCGCCTTGCCTTCGAGAGCATTGGGATCCATACTGACCACCTCCCAGGTAACTTTGGGCGCAGTAGCGGGAATGCGACCGTAATACTCCGTTTCAAAGTACTTCAAAAGTTCCAGCCGGCGCTTCTCGTTCCAGGTTCCGACATTATTCACCCGCTCGCCGTCGAACGTATCGAGCACGTCCGGCAGGTTGAGATTGCCCACTTTTGCCTCAGTGTAATTAACCGGGATGCCTGCTATGTTCGCGTCGGGCGCATCCGGGATTTGTGCATTGACCGCGTTAGAGAACAGCATAAGTACAGAAGCTGTCAATCCTCCTTCTACGTTAGTCTCAAATAGCGAATAAAAATTTCACCGGGCACGACCAGGATGCTTGTACCATTCTACTGAAAATACTATAATCAGATAACGTCTGCGTCAATAAAAAACGAGCTTCACTCTTGCTTGAAACCAAAAACATCTTGATTGCGGCCAAAATGTCGAATACATTCGCTTCAAAATTTTCGAAACAGTTATTTCGGGTGTCTCATGATATTAGATAAATATTCTTTTGGAGTTGGTGACAGGTTTTCTCACCAGGGAAAAGCACAATTGACGGCAATACTCAAGGCAAAACGGCAGGGTCTCAACATCGTGCCAGTCTGGAACAAGTCTCACAGAGAGCATACCATAATTGGTACGAAACCATCCGATGCACGCAACGAGGCTGATGAAGCGATCAAAGCCTGCTCATGGGATGAGCCTTATTTCGTCGATGCAGACCATATCAACCTTACTAACGTCGGCGAATTTATCGATGTCTGTGATTTTTTTACGATTGACGTCGCTGATTATATCTCTAAACCAGCTGACAAAGACAGAATAAGAGAGTTCGTTAAAAACAACGAGCAATTTATTGGCTCAGTTGCTATTCCGTCTATAAATGAAACCTTCCAAATCACGAGTGAGCAAATCGCGGCGGCCGCAAACAAATATCTGGGAGCAATCGTTGAAGCGGGAAAAATATATCGTCATATCGTTCACGCAAAAGGGACAGACGATTTCGTTACAGAAGTGTCGATGGACGAAACTTCCCAGCCGCAAAGCCCGATAGAGATGCTCTTTATTCTTGCAGCTATAGCCCGGGAAGAAATCCCCTGCCAGACAATCGCTCCGAAATTCACAGGTCGATTCAATAAGGGTGTCGATTACGTCGGGGACATCGAGAAATTTGCAGAGGAATTCAACGAAGACCTGGCGGTAATTGCATTTGCAGTCAGTGAATTTGCCCTGCTCACAAATCTCAAATTGAGTATTCATTCGGGAAGTGACAAATTTTCCATTTACAAACCAATGAAAGAAGCGATACAGAAATTCGATGCGGGACTGCATCTTAAGACCGCAGGCACAACGTGGCTGGAAGAGCTTATTGGGCTGGCTATGGCAGGCGGAGATGGCCTTGCACTCGCGAAAGAAATTTATTCCGAAGCGTTTTTACATATAGATGAGCTCTGCGCGCCTTATGCGAGCGTTATCGATATTAACCGCTCGAATTTACCTGCGCCGCAGATGGTTAGTAAATGGGACGAGCAGGATTTTGCCAATTCGTTGCGTCACAATGAGTCCCGGACCGAGTATAATCCTGATTTGCGGCAGCTTTTGCATGTAGGCTATAAAATAGCCGCACACATGGGAACCCGTTACACCCTTGCGCTGGAAAAATACGAGGATGTGATATCGGCTAATGTGACAGAAAACATCTACGAACGCCACATTAAGCCTCTTTTTCTCGAATAAAAAACCTGGCTTTTTTCGTTAATACCTTGTTGTGTTTTGCCAATCCCACAGTTCATATTAACGAGAATTACCAGCTGACCTTTCCTCCATGCACAGTAAATACCGCACTTGGCATTAATCATCTGAAAAAAGCAAAATTTGACGAAGCGGAAAAACTGTTTCGAAAAGCGATCGAGAGACTTACGTTTTAATCTACAAATCCAAAAGATGGTGAGCCTTGTTACTATCTTGACCTTTCACTGAAAGCTCAGGGAAAGAATGAGGACGACTCTATTTGCTGTCACTTGATAACACAACGTCACCGGCGTCGGGAACGACATCGAACACGATATATTTTGTAGAGTCCGTTTCCACGATGCTCGAAATTGCTTTTTTTCCATTCTGAGTTACTTTC
>JARRRJ010000169.1:0-5112 GCA_037380865.1 Sedimentisphaerales bacterium | reverse complement strand
CGGAGATGGTTATAACCAGGTTTATGTAACAAGGGAGCCTTTCGCTCCTCTTTATCCGGAGTTCCCGGGAACAGCGCCGATAGTGCTTCCCGTTCGAGTCACTGTTTCCCAGTATGCTATCATGTCAATAAACGCAGATATTTCCTTCGATGTGAACAGCTTTGAGTTCACAGACCCGAATTCCCTGACTAGTTATTACAGGCCGTACAAAGGTACCGGCTTATTTGTTCCTTTGCCGACGTTATATAATTATGTGACAGGCATACTCCGGGCAACAGTCTATGCCCAGACAGGCTATAATGTGGATATCGGTGAATTCATTTTCTGTTATCCCGACATTGAGCAGGTCGCAAACTCTCCTATTCTGCTCGAACCCGGGTACCAGCAGATGGTCAACCAGGAATTGCCTGTTTCATTCTCATGGACGCCCAGAGGATTTGTCAATAATTATCATCTTCAAATAGCGAGCGACTCTTCGTTCGAAACGACACTGGTCGACGATGCAAACCTCGTGGAGTCACTGTATACCATCGAGAACATGGAGCCCAATACAGCTTATTTCTGGCGGGTAAGCACAATAAACAACGCCGGAGAAAGCCTGTGGTCTGAGAGTTCCTTCCAGACTGTCTCTCCCTTTGTGGAAGTGACTGAGCCTAATGACGGCGAACAGTGGCATGTCGGCCTGGAGTATTACATAAAATGGCAGGACAATCTCGACGAAGACGTAGTCATAGAATTGTATAAAGGCGATGAATTTGTAGAACAAATCGCAGATGCTCCGAGCACCGGCGCGTATCTCTGGGAAGTGGATTTAGGACTCGTAGCTGGAGACGATTACAGAATAAAAATCAAAAGCTCGACCGACGAGGCAATTAGCGATACAAGTGACAATTTCTCGATTATAAATTAATCCGGAAGTTCGAATTTGTAGCCTATCTCCCGGATTGTGTGAATAAACTTCGGCTTGTGAGGATCGGGTTCGATTTTGTTTCTCAACGTGGTGACAAATCTGTCTATGCTGCGCGAGTTTACGAAGCAGTCGTATCCCCAGACGTTGTTCAGTATATCATCACGCGTAAGTGCCCTTCCGGCCTTCTCCAGGAAATACTCGAGCAGCCTGAACTCTTTTGGCGAGAGTTTGATTTCTCTGCCGTTTTGGGTTAGCTTCCTCGCAGAAATATCGAGCCGATAGTCACCAAACTCAAAGAAATCCTGTTGAGTTTGCCTGCTTCTGCGCAGGAACGCAGCCGCGCGAGCAAGAAGCTCTTTTATGCTGAAAGGCTTGGTGACATAATCGTCTGCGCCAAGATTTAATCCCCGTACAATGTCCGATTCTTCACCTTTGGCAGTCAGCATGATTCCTGGCATATCGAGTCTTTCCTTGCGAATAAGCCTGCAGATTTCGTAGCCGTTAACCTTCGGAAGCATTATATCGAGAATAATCAAATCGGGCTTTGCGTTTAGAGCGGCGCTCAGGCCTTCTTCGCCATCACCTGCTGCTATAACATTGTACCCTGCGTACTCAAAGTTATCCTTCAGCCCGCGCAACATGGTCGCGTCATCCTCAACTATCAGTATCGTTTCCATTTTTTTCAGGTAGTATGAACTTGTAACCAATTACTTCTACAGAGTGAATAAATTTCGGCTTATCAGGTTCGTCTTCAATTTTATTTCTGAGGGTTTTTACGGCATTTTCAATGTCCCGCACAGTGATAAAATGAGAATAGCCCCAAACATTGTTTCTTATTTCATCACATGTCAAAGTACATCCCGCACGTTTCAAAAACAGATGCAGTATCTTGAATTCACCGGGAGTCAGTTTAATTTCTTCGTTATCGCGGGTTAGAGTACTTGATACTGTATCGAGACGATAATTACCGAATTCATAGACTATTGGTTCCTCTTTCGTTCTGCGGCGCATAAATGCTTCGGCGCGTGCCAACAGTTCTTTGATGCTGAATGGTTTTGTGACATAGTCATCAGCACCAAGATTCAATCCAAGTATAACATCGGATTCCCGATCCTTGGCTGTGAGCATGATTATGGGCATATCGAGGTTTTTCCTGCGAATTTTGTTGCATACTTCGTAGCCGTTAATCTTGGGCAGCATAATATCGAGTATAATCAAGTCCGGATTTTCACCTAATGCTTTCCTGAGACCTGTCTCTCCGTCTTGTGCGATTCTGACACTATACCCTTTCAACTCGAAATTATCCTTCAGGCCTCGCAGCATAGTCGAATTATCTTCAATAATCAGAACACTTCTCATTTCTTAAATCTTCCCCCATAGTATATTAATGTACCCCTGGTAACGTTACAGTAAATGCGCTTCCTTCACCGGGTTTGCTATCTACAGAAATTTCACCCTTGTGCGCATCAACGATGAATTTTACTATGGATAGACCGAGACCGGTCCCTTCGGCTCGCCTGGAAAGCGTACTGTCCACCTGGTAGAACCTGTCAAATATCTTTCTCATCTGCCTGCGTGTCATGCCTATCCCGTTATCTTTGACAACAAAACACACATTATCATCTTTACTGAATACCTTCAGCTCAATCTGCTTATCATCATATGAGTACTTGCACGCATTGTCCAGCAGATTCACAAGCACCGTTACCATGGCATCGTGGTCGGCCATAATATCTGGTAAATTGTCGCTAATCACCACTTTTCCGTCACACTGCCTTTTATCAAACTTGGTTTTAACGGCCTCGACAGCGGCCTGGGCGATTGTTCCGGGACTTGTCTGAATTATATCGAATTTCTGTTTATTCCGTTCCATCCGTGAGAACGTGAGGAAATTGTCAATCAGCCCTGTGAGACGCTTATTTTCCTTGCAAATCAACTGCAAATATTCCGTTACCTGCTGCTGGTCTTTGTAATTTCCTTCCAGGAGGGTATCAGCAAGAACACGCATCGAAGCTAACGGTGTTTTCAGTTCGTGCGATACAGTTGCAATAAAGTCATTTTTGAGACGGTTCATTTTCATCTGCTTTCTGATAGCTGAGCCTGCAAGGCCGCCGGTACCAAGTATTAAACCGATAACTAAAATACCCGCCCATATATAGATAGCGACCTGCCTGTCTGCGGTATTGTCGAATATGTTTGCATCTGTCATGTAAAGCTCAACGGTACATTCGGGAAAAGTATTGCCCATCGGAACAGATAAAATTGGATTGACTGCAGGTGTTTGTCGCGGCGGCTCACCAAAGTAATCGCCGGAATTAGTTTTGAATTCACAGATGAAAGAATCCTTATTAAAATTATTACTATATGAAAAAAGATTAGATGGCGGATTAATCAAAACATATTTTCTGAAATTATCTTCAAAGAACAGCGTATATACAGGCTCCGGATTCTTGACTTTTTGAATCGTATCAGGTTTCCATTTGCCAAACAGGGATATATTCGGATATTTCTCTGCAATCCTGAGCGATTGTCTCTGAGCTTTTATTTCTAAAATCGCTCGATTATATTGTGCAAGATTTGATCTGTTTGTTATAGTTTTTCCGTTTTCAGTCAGGGCTGCCAGCTTACCCAACCCGAACTCCCTGACCGATAGGAGGTAATCAGTATTTTGTAAAGCCAAAAGCAGTTTTGCCGTTAAGTCATCATAATTTTGTGCAGTTTTGATATATAATTCAATAAGCATTAAATAATTGTTGATTATAACGTCGGAAGGAGGAAAAAAAGCATTATCTGCATGTCCGGCCGGAAAAGCATCGAATAAGTATTTGCACGTCTCGATAGCCTGATAATATTGTTCTTCCTTTGTCAGGCATCGGGCTTTAGCAACTAAAGCTTTGCACTTGATAATATTATTCTCTGTTTTTTCTCCTAATTCACCATAAAGCGCAGCCGCTTTTTTATAATCTTTCGCAACGAACTCAACTGACCATATATCACTAAGCTCGTTACTGTAAGCTTCCGGCTCTGCAGCTGGTTTTTCAAACTGGGGGAATTCAACCTGGCCGTTAGCATCATAAACGATAAGGCTTTGATTAACCTGGTCGGACTCGCCTGAAAATGCAGGAAGGAAATCAGTTGGAAGTCTTAATGGCGGTTTTCCTGTTTCCTTCTCATTTAAATTTATTTCTCGAACAAAACGCTCTATCAATGATTTATACTGACTGTCGCATTCCTGCGCTATTCTTATCAATTCCAGCTCATATGCGTCAACCAGCTTGAGTCTGACCGCGATGCGTTCATTTTTCACGGCCTGCATCATAAACCACAACAGGCAAACAGTGGGCAGTATTACCGCCACTGCGAGCAGTAATACTACCCATCTCATTCGGTCGTTTCCAATACTGTCTTTGCTGCTAACTACCACGTTCTATTTGCCGTTGTACAAAGCCAAAATCTCATTATCATTAAGAGCGTAATTATATATGCGAAAATCATCCAAAGAACCGTTAAAATACGGATCCGAAGGATATTGCGATCTGCCGAGCCAGTTGTTGGTAACATTACCCAAATCGCTGATGGAATTTACACAATCGTTTTTTGAACCAACAATCTCGCCATCGAGATATAGAGCCATCAAACCGGAATTCTTGCTGAAAGTCACTGTAATATGGTGCCAGCCGGGAGTCAGTGCGCCTCGGGTCGAATCGAATTCATCCCAGATTCCATTACCGGCTGTAATTGCCACGCGCAACGAGTTGCTGTCACCTGAGCTTGGACAGACGTATACATAGTTCCCTTCATCTGTGCCAAAATCAAGTATTCGCTGCCAGGGCGCGCCCTCGCCGGACCAGTTTACCCATGTAGAAAAGGTACATTCCGGAAGGTAACTGATGACCGACCCGACAGGCAGATCGATATAGTCGCCGTCACCATCCAACGATATTGCGCCTCCAATCTTTCCGCCGGCTGGTTGCCAGGCTGGATTGCCTTCCAAGGTTCCATTATTCCCGTTGCCTGAGCTGTCTGCGGCAATATTTCCCTGGCCTTCATCGAATTTCCACCAGCCTACAAGACCAGCCAATTCGGCGGTACCAAATACCCCCGGATCCTGGTATGCGTTGTCACTTTTATCACGCCATGTGATTTTGCTGTCGCGATCCCCGCCGTCATCATCGTCATTGACGTGAACATCAAGACCTATC
>JARRRJ010000168.1:0-8025 GCA_037380865.1 Sedimentisphaerales bacterium | reverse complement strand
CAATTCCTCCCGAAAAAATTTTGGCGGCTTCCATTAATGTTAACGAAAGCGATGGGTGAGGAAGAATACTAAACGACAGGTCGGTAGCGACAGCCGCCATTTCAACTGCCAGAGCCGCTTCGGAAATCAGCTCACCTGCGCCGGAACCTACTATTCCTGCTCCAAGAATTCTTTCCGTATCTGTGTCTACGATAAGCTTGGTCAAACCTTCGTTGTCACCAAGAGTTGCGGCACGTCCCGATGCGTACCAGGGAAATTTTGTCACCTTGAAATTAATACCAGCGTCGTTTGCCTGTTTTTCGCTCATGCCGCACTCGGCAATTTCCGGATCGGTATATGCCACAGAAGGTATTGCCATCGGATTGAAAACCACGTCATAGCCCGCGATTACTTTAGCCGCCGCTATTGCCTGGTGAGTCGCCCGGTGGGCAAGAAGAGGAGGGCCAGTTATATCTCCCACCGCGTAAATCGAAGCATCGTCGGTCCGGCAGTTATCTCTTATTTTCACAAATCCTTTGTCATCTACCTCGATTTTCGTATTTTCCAGACCGATGCTTGAAGAGTTAGGCCTGCGACCTACTGCGACAAGAACCTTTTCATAAGTGTATTCCTTCTGTTCTACGTTTTGCCCCTCGAGAAAAACTTGTATACCGTTGTTGTTTTGCTCGAGAGATGTCACCCGGGTATTCAGCATAACGGACTCGAATATTTTATTGAGCTTTTTTGACAGGATTGAAACAAGTTCTCGGTCCGAAAGAGGCATCAGGCTTCCCGTCATTTCCACAAGCGAAACTCGCGTCCCCAGGTCTGCGTAAATGGTTCCTAATTCCAGGCCGATATAACCGCCTCCTATTACAAGCATTGATTCCGGCACATTTTCAACTTCGAGATCCGTCCGCGAATCCAAAACATTATTCGAGTCAGGCGGAACATTAGGAATTGCCGCGGGAACCGAGCCTGTTGCTAATATTGCATTTTCGAATGTTATCTTTTCGGTACTGTCTGACTTCTTTTTTACTTCGAGTGTGTTGCTGTCGAGAAATTTCGCCACTCCCTGGATGTAGTCGACTTTCTTCTTTTTGCAAAGCGTTTGCAGTCCTCCTGTCAGTTTTTTTACGACCTCATTCTTCCATGCTCTGAGTCTGTTGACATCGATGTCAGGATTTTGAAAACTTATCCCGAACTGACTGGCTCTTTTTGCATCTGAGATCAACTTGGCGACATGTAAGAGAGCCTTTGTGGGTATGCATCCTCGAAGCAGGCAGACGCCTCCGGGAACATTTTCCTTGTCGACGAGAGTGACTTTAACGCCAAGGTCTGCGGCGTGAAATGCGGCTGCGTATCCTCCGGATCCGGCGCCGATGACTACAAGTTTGCGAATGTTATTCTTTTCATTCATAAGATTAACTCGAGTTAAATTTTCTCATCAAGTGACAATAATAAAGGATTTTGCAGACGCTGCGCAACCCAGCGAATGAAAAGCAGTCCTTCCACACCATCGATAATCCGATGATCGTAAGAAATGGAAAGGGGCAGAATGAATCTTGGCTGAAAACTGCCGTTTATGTAGTGGAGTTGATGAGCGGCTCTCGAAATTCCTAAAATGGCGACCTGCGGCCAATATATAATCGGCGCAAAATTTGTCCCGCCTATGCCGCCAAGATTGGAAATAGTGAAGTTTCCCCCGACCATTTCCTCGGGAGTGACTTTGTGCTGCCTCGCTTTTTCAGCAAGACTGTTCAACTCTTCCGACAATTCAACTATGCTCTTTTTATTTACGTCCCGAATAACAGGGACCAGCAGGCCGCGGTCGGTTTCCACCGCCACAGAAATATTGAAATATTTCTTATATATAATTTCGTTTCTTTCCGAATCGAAGCTCGAATTGAACTTCGGAAATTCCTTCATCGCCAAAGCCGCAACTTTCAAAGCTATTGAAGTTATTGTCAATTTGGCATTTTCCTGTCCTGCTTTTTTCGAATACAGTTTTCTCGATTCTTCGAGGTTTGTAATATCCGCCTGGTCATACTGTGTGACCTGTGGAACATTTGACCATGTATAGCTCAGTGTTTCGGAAATTTTTCTGCGTGTTACTGTTATCTGCTTGCGTTCAGTCTCTCCCCATTTTGTAAAATCAGGCAACGTTTTGCCTTTGACGTGCGCTGATTTAGCAGGCTGTCCCGCGATCATGTTTTTTGCATATTCTTTGACATCAGCGGCAGAAATTCTCCCTCCTTCCTCAGTACCTGTAACCCTGCGAATATCTATGCCTAATTCTCTTGCCAACTGGCGAACAGACGGAGCGGCCTCCTGTTTTTCCACAGTTCCCTTTTGTTCAGGCTCCCTCGGCCGCTCACTTGTTTCAGCTTCTGTATCGACTTTTATAATAACTTGGTTGACCTTGACAGTATCGCCTTCTTTCATGTTGACTTCAGTGACTTTGCCTTTTACGGGACTGGGTACCTCGAAAGCCGCTTTTTCCGTCTCAAGCTCTACGATAGACTGCTCCTTTTCTATGAAGTCTCCGGCTTTCACAAGAACCTGGATGACGTCACCCGATTCGACATTTTCCGAAATTTCTGGCAGGCGTACTTCCTCAATCATATTATATTTCCTCACTTTATCGAGCTATACCAGAACAGGATTGAATTTCTCCGGATCAATCTGCATTTCTTTTATCGCTTCTTCGCAAATATTGCGTTCAATCTTACCCTTATCAGCCAGAGCATATAGAGCGGCTAAAACAATGAAGCGCGAATCCACCTCGAAATAGTTGCGCAAAGCATCCCTGCTGTCACTCCTTCCAAACCCGTCAGTACCAAGCGAAACCAACTTTCCCGGAAGCCATTTCGCAATCATACACGGCAGCGTCTTGAGATAATCTGTAGCTCGTTTCCTAAAGTCGAAGCTTTGTATTTATACATTCCTTTTAAAATTCCGTCTTTGACACCTTCGGGCATTGGAGGCATTTCGTAGAACTCGTTCATCATGGTGATGTAATAGAAAATATTTTCCTGTTTTTCGAACATCCTGTATATGCCTTCGCGAACAATTACGGCCAGTTCATAAGCAAATGCGGGATCGTATGCTTTGAGGTTAGGAATGGAAAAATACATGTGATGACTATGTCCATCCTGATGCTGAAGTCCCTCGCCTGCAAGCGTAGTTCTTCCCGAAATCCCGCCGATCAAAAATCCTTTTGCCATAACGTCGCCTGCGGCCCATATAAGATCGTACATGCGCTGGCATCCGAAAATCGAGTAAAATAAATAAAATGGAATTGTGTTTATTCCGTGCGTTGCATAGGCTGTTCCCGCCGCTATGAATGATGACATCGAACCTGCTTCTGTTATTCCTTCTTCAAGTATCGCTCCGTCTTTTTCTTCGTTATAAAACAACAGGCTTTCCTTATCCACAGGCTCGTACAACTGGCCGATTGGTGAGTAGATTCCCACTTGTCTGAATAAAGCTTCCATTCCAAATGTGCGAGCTTCATCAGGAACTATTGGAACTATCAGCTTACCGATTTCCTTGTCTTTGAGAAGTTTTGACAACAGCCTCACCATAACCATCGTAGTAGCAACATCCCGTCCTTCGCTTCCTTTGTAAAATTCCTCGAACAAATCCTGCGAAGGCGTTTTAATCGGCTTTACATGCACGACTCGCCTGGGTACATAGCCTCCGAGTTTTTTTCTGCACCCCTGCAAATATTTCATTTCCTCTGTTTCATCGCCTGGTTTGTAGAACGGTGCTTCGTGAACCTCACCATCGGGGACTGGTATTCCGAACCTGCTCCTGAATTCGAGCAATTCCTGCTCATTCAGTTTCTTCTGCTGATGTGTAATGTTTCTGCCTTCGCCTGCTTCGCCGAGACCATAACCTTTTATCGTCTGAGCCAGAATAATTGTCGGTGAGCCTTTGTGCTCGAACGCGGCTTTATATGCCGCGTAAACTTTTACAGGATCATGTCCCCCTCGCCTTAGTTTTTCAAGCTGCTCATCCGAATAGGTTCTTACTAACTCAAGAAGTCTGGGATCTGTGCCAAAAAAATCCTTGCGAATATAATCACCACTGGAAACCGCATACTTCTGATATTGGCCATCCGGAACCTCTTCCATCCGTCTGACGAGAAGGCCCTCTGTGTCCTTCTCGAGCAACGAATCGTAATCGGAACCCCAAATAACTTTAATCACATTCCAACCTGCGCCGGTATAAATTCTTTCTAGTTCCTGGATTATCCTGGTGTTTCCGCGTACGGGACCATCGAGTCTCTGCAGATTGCAATTGACAACAAAAATGAGATTGTCCAGGTTGTATCGAGCCGCAAGGCTTATCGCGCCTGTGCTCTCAGGCTCGTCCATCTCTCCATCGCCCAGGAGAGCCCATATTTTCTGGTCGGAAGGTTCTTTCAACTTCCTGTCTTCGAGATACCTGTTAAATCTCGCCTGATAAATAGCCATGATTGGAGACAGTCCCATCGAGACAGTGGGGAACTGCCAGAAGTCGGGCATCAATCTCGGATGAGGATAGGACGGGAGCCCCCCCTCCGGGTCGAGCTCCCGTCTGAAATTACCAAGGTCATAACCGGTGAGGCGGCCTTCCAGGAAAGCCCTGGCATATACTCCCGGTGACGCATGACCCTGAAAATATACGATATCCCCTTCCTGCTCATCATTTTTAGCCCTGAAAAAGTGGTTGAAACCAACTTCAAAAAGTGTGGCCGCCGACGCATAAGAAGAAATATGTCCACCTATGCCGCTTATTTCTTTATTCGCTCTGACTACCATAGCCATCGCATTCCAGCGAATTATGCTTTTGATACGTCTCTCTATTTCTCTCCGGCCCGGATAGGGCGGCTGCTCATTAGCTGCTATTGTGTTGATGTACGGAGTTGTTCCCCTGACTGAGGTTTTCAATCCATATTTCAGTGCACGGATTTCAAGCTCCTCAAGAATACTCTGAGCTCTGTCCCGGCCGTCATTCTGATATACTCCTTCAAATGACTCGAGCCATTCTCTCGTTTCGAGTTCCCCTGTTTTCGTGTTCTCATTATTCATGTGATTTTGTAAGAGTTATTCTATCTTTTTGGTTTGACGCAATAGTACATACTGGACAATCCATTAGCCATCCAAACCCGGCACTCAGGACAGTTACAACCGCGCTTTTTGACAGAGGATTTGCTCGCACCTCTTGCGCAGAAAAGTCCTTCGCCGGGCTGTCCGGTAAAACTTGGACACGTGGCACAGTTGCCGTCCATGCAAATATTGAAATTTTCCTGAGTATCTTCAACTTTTGCCATACACATTCCTTAACGAATGTCGCATTTTCTTGTTTCTGCTCAACGGAATTTAAATCTATTTTTTCAAAATGCACAAAGCTTCCGGCTCGTATACGTTGAGAGCGACGCTTTCTGAGACCATGAATTCGTAATGGCTGCCTGAAGGTCCGACAAAAGAGGTCATCAAATCCTGGCCCAATACAATGTTTGCGTACTGTGTGCCGCTGCACAGCAAGATGCCTCCGGAAGCTACAGCAGAAGTCTTTATTACGCCATCGGTGACAATCTGCCTGATGTGCTCGATTTCTGTTTGATTTCCCTGTGGATATCTCCTGAACAGCAGGTTATAAAGTAGGAAAGGCCCAGTGTATAAGGCCCATGGAAGCCTGCCTTGTCGAGTGTTGTGACAGCCTTAATAATATCATCTGCAGCCGCTCCCGTTGTTTCCCATGAACTGAGCTTTGCTGAAACACTTCCCTCGATATTCATCAATCCTTTCACTCCTGCGCTCTTCGAGCCGCTGAACACAAGATTGTCTTCCTGGCGTGCGCAGTCTATAGCCGCCTTCGCTGCATTTCCCAGATCGAGCGGAAATGCGGATTGCTCGTAAGCCGCTATGTCACGTATGGCCATGCTAAACTGTTGCTGAATCATTACTAACGGAATTACACAAGGAGCGGCCATTTTTACACCGCCTGAAGTCTTTTCTTCAAGCGGCTTGTCTGCAGCCGGCAATGCTTTTAAACCGAGTCCGTAAGGTCCCTTTATATGCAGGAGCCTGCGTCCGCACAACTGGCTCTTAGCCGCTCCCACAACTGTCTCATCTATTCTCTCCCAAACACTGTCGCCGAAAGGAGCATCGTCTCGATGCAAATATTTCTCAGACATTTATTGCCTCCTAAAATTCTTACAATTCGAGTTTTGTTATTTCAGGTTTCCGACTGTCGGTATGGATGGTCCGGCCTTCTCCTCTGTTTCCTTGGACCTTGTTTTGCTCTCAACTTCTTTGGCCATTTCATTGACTTCTCCTGCCCCTTCGGCAAGAAAGCTTTCTTCGTCCTTTAGCAGGATGTTAATCAACCGCTGAAATTCACCTACGTGGACGCGCTCTTCGTCGGCAATATCCAACAGGACCGCTTTGGCCAGGTCATTGTCTGTCGCATCTGCGTGAGCCTGGTAAATATGAACAGCTTCCTCCTCTGCTGAAAGGTCGAGCCTCAAAGCTCTCGCAAGCTCGGAATCTGTAAGTTTCCTAGCGGGTGTCATGCCGGTAAAAGGGTTTATAAATTCAGGCATTATATAGGTCTCCTAACTTGTGAGTTTCGGTTATTACGATTAAGTTAATCATCCTTGTTTTTCGATGTACTCCTTCAAAGCAACTGCATTGTTATGCTCACGATCCTTTGCGGAATACACGAATGTAACAGGATGTTTCTTTGTCTGTTCGATTATTTTCGCTACAAATCCCTTCTTCTGTTTCAACTCTTTGAAGTAACGTTTCCTGAATTCTTCCCACTTATCAGGTTCGTGGCCGAACCAGTGTCTCAGGTCAGAGCTTGGAGCAATATCCCTGAGCCAGTCCTCGATATCGAGCTCATCTTTTGATATGCCGCGGGGCCATATTCTATCGACAAGAATGCGATAGCCGTCATCGGATGCAGGCTCGTCGTATGCTCTCTTAAGCTGTATTTCTCTTGTCTTAACTGACTTCAATATCGACCTCGTTTTCCCATGTGCCGTGCAGGTTGCACCTTTCATAGGCACGAAGCTTTCCGTGAGAATGATCCAGAGTCACGTATGTTTTCATGATCGGATGTGTTGTCTGGGCGGTAAAATCCATTCTTGCCAGATACGTATCATCAGCATAAAGCTCGATAAACTGAATAAAATGGCCGTGCTCGTTGGGATGCTTCATGAGCTTGCCCACTTCGACTGTGACTTCGAAACTCTCACCTCTTTTGACTCTTTTCGGAGCAGTTATTACAGGCAGATGTTTCTTCTCGAGGTCGCTGGCAGTATCAACATCCCCGACTGTATTCACACTGCAAAAAATGTCTTCTGCACATTCGGTCCCGACATCTTTTATTTTTGTGAACATGTTAAATCTCCTTATATGAAATTTTTAGAAAAGATTCAATGTGATTGAGAACCACTTAAAAATCAGGTATTTAACGTTATTGCATTTACTACCTTTTTAATCTCAGGTTTGGTAAAGATAAATAGGAGAATCCCCTAATATCCACAGGCAAAATGCTTATCACGTCTGTGTGTGAAGGAAGAGCGCGAGTTGCTCTGTGCTAAACCAGGATTCAGTGTAAAACAACAGGAACATTCGTCCGGAAACAGGATTTTATTCCTGAACGATTGGGCTTTAAAAGCGTATTAATTAGTAGAGGATGTGAAAAGAAAAGACAAGTTGAACGTTGAAGAACAGGAGGTGCATCATGGTTTCAACGATGAAAATTTTGGATAAATCAAAACAGAAAAAAATGTTTCGCAGAGAAGAATTGTTTTTCGATGAGCGGCTTGAGTTTACTCGAGGGCCGATCGAATTGAACGAAATGATTAAAGAAGGACAGGAGATGAATATAATAGACGTGCGCAGGCCGGAAGATTACTCAAAAGGACATATACCGGGAGCGATTAATTTGCCGGAAGATAAATGGAGCACATTCAGAGGCTTGAGCAAAGACCGCCCAAATGTTGTATATAGTTACTCGACAGTATGTCAGCTCTCGACGAGAGCA
>JARRRJ010000167.1:0-12980 GCA_037380865.1 Sedimentisphaerales bacterium | reverse complement strand
ATGTGGGCGATGACAAAGCTCGGCGCTGAAGTGACATTTGTCGGCCCGCCAACTCTCATGCCGTCACAGGTCGATAAGCTTCCTGTTAAGGTGAGCTCGTCGCTTGATGAAGTTATCGAGAAGGTGGACGTTATTAATATGCTTCGTATTCAATTCGAACGGCTCGGAGGAAATCCGTTCCCGTCGATAAGGGAATACTCGCATTACTTCGGCCTGACTGTCGAGCGGATGCAAAAGGCAAAATCCGATATTCTGGTAATGCACCCGGGCCCGATTAACAGAGGGCTGGAGATGGAAAGCGAAGTGGCTGACGGCCGCAACAGTGTGATTCTCGAACAGGTAACTAACGGACTGGCTGTAAGAATGGCTGTATTATTTCTCGTGAACCAGGCAGCAATGCAAACGAAATAGAATATGAAAAAGCGAATATGTTTACTCTTGTTTGTAATTCTTTACGGAGCAGACAAAAAATGATTTACGTTTTACAGCTTGTGAGAAAATGAGACGATGAATAGCGAATTTCTGATAAAAAACGGTAGGGTGATTGACCCTGCGAACAATATTGATGAGAAGTGCGACGTTCTTGTTGCTGAGGGAAAAATTGCAGAGGTTGGCAGAGTCGAGAAAGCTGTAAAGAATGTTATCGATGCGCAGGGCAAATTAGTGACGCCCGGCCTGATTGATATTCACGTGCATTTTCGCGAACCTGGTGACGAGGAAGAGGAAACGATAGCAAGCGGCTCAGCGGCTGCGGTGGCGGCAGGGTACACTTCCGTTGTCTGTATGCCTAATACGAATCCAGTTGTAGAGAACGAAACTGATGTCGAATATATTCATCGAAAGGCAAGGCAGGCGAGGAAAACGCATGTTTATACTATGGGCGCTATTACCAAAGGACTCGCAGGTGTTGAGCTTGCGGAGATGGGATTCATGTCGGATGCAGTCGCAGTCGGTTTCACTGATTATGGGAAAGTTTTTCAGGAAACTGCTGTTATGCTGCGCGCGCTCAAGTATGCGGGAATGTTCGATGTAGTAATCGCGCAGCATTGTCAGGATGACAGAATCGCGGGCAAAGGCGTTATGAACTCGGGTTATTATTCGACGATCCTGGGCCTTCCAGGGATAGATCCTCTTGCGGAAGAAGCTATCCTTTGGCGTGACATTCAGCTTATAAAAAAGCTCCCGCGCGAGAAGATTCGCTATCACGCTCAGCATATTTCCACAACAGGCTCAGTCGAACTGGTTCGTGCGGCGAAGAGAGAATCTTTGCCTGTTACGTGTGAAGTTACGCCGCACCATTTGCTTTTGACTGAACAGTGCTGTGCTGAATACGATACGAATTATAAGGTGAATCCCCCTTTGCGAACAGAGAAAGATTGTGAAGCTCTCAAACAAGCGATTGCTGATGGTCTTGTGGATGCGTTAGTTACAGACCATGCGCCTCATCTGCAAAGCGAAAAAGAGCTGGAGTTTTTGACTGCACCATTTGGGATTGTGAGCCTCGAATGTGCGCTGGGACTTTAGCCTGCGAAGGTGATTGGCATCGACAAGGGTACACTTGGTGTTGGGCGACAGGCGGATATAACAATAATCGATCCCGATGCGAGATATATTATCGACGCGAATACATTCCTTTCGAAGAGCAGGAACTGTCCTTATGACGGCTGGACTGTTAAAGGCAAAGTCAAAACAACAATCGTCGGAGGCGAGATAAGATTTCAGGCGGGTTGAGTACGCTTTTCACAAATGTACATAATTGACGGCCATAATTTATTGCACACCATACTCAAGACCGATGAAAGTTCCGAGTCCATCACTGATATACAAATGTGCCGTATCGTAGACAAGTATATGCAGCTTACTTCGCAGAATGGAGAATTGGTGTTTGACGGGACAGGGCCTTCGGATAAAAGTGCTTTCGACAACATGAGTCGCCTTGAAGTTTCTTTCGCAGGTATCGGAAGCGATGCGGATACAGTTATCGAGGACAAAATCAGAGTCAACAGCGCGCCGAGGAGACTCAGGATAGTCAGCAGCGACAGGAGATTGAGAAAAGCGGCACATGCAAGGAAGGCTGTTTCGATCAAATCGGAAAAGTTCTGGATTAATGTCAATAAGCAATTAGGGAAAAAAAGGCCGCCCAGGGAGCCCGGCGAGAAACGCCAGGGACTAACTGAAAGCGAAACAAATCAATGGCTTGATATTTTTGGAATAGATGAGTAGACAAATTTTAGACTACTTTTCCGGGAGGATAACAGATTATGAATTGTCCGGCATGCAACAACGAATTAAGTGAAATGATAGTTTCCGGAATCACAGTCGATGTCTGCAAAGGGGGGTGTGGCGGTATTTGGTTCGACAATTATGAACTGGAGAAATTTAGCGAAGCTCGTGACTCCTCGGGCGAAGAACTGTTAAATGTCGAGAAGAATCCAGGCATTGTAGTAGATTATATTAAAAAGCGGATTTGTCCCAAATGCAATGGCATAGTTATGATGAGGCATTTCTGGAGCGTCAAAAGGCAGGTCGAAGTGGATGAATGCCCGAGCTGCGGCGGATTCTGGCTCGATGCAGGGGAATTAGCTAAAATCCGCGATCTTTACGAGACGGAAGCAGAAAAGACCAAGGCGGTAGAGGAGTGTTTTGACGAAGTCTTCGGGGATAAGTTAGCCGCCATGAAAAAGGAAAACGAAGAGAAACTAAAGAGAGCACAAAAGATTGCGCACATCTTCCGTTTCGTCTGCCCAAGCTACTATATCCCGGGAAAGCAGGGCTGGGGAGCATTTTAAATCCTGTGAATTTTCTATTGCTTCGTTCGAAGGAAAGTAGTATAAATACTATTTCTGTTCTACCGGAAGCGGTGCAGAAATCCGGAAATTTAAAGTTTTGCCAGGCTATTTTTTACAAAAATTAAAATATGGATTTGTTACACTCAGGAGCGGTCAAAGGCAAACTTTTTTTAGATAAGTTATTTGTAATTCTGAAGTTATAGAAATGGAGACAATATGAAACGCAGAATAGTTACGATTGACGGAAACAGCGCGGCCTCATACGTGGCTCACGCCACAAACGAAGTTATTGCAATATACCCGATTACTCCCAGCTCAGGCATGGGCGAAATTGCAGACGCGAAATCTGCAAACGGGGAGAAGAATATATGGGGAACCATTCCCTCGGTTACAGAGATGCAGTCGGAAGGCGGAGCCGCCGCGGCAGTGCATGGTGCGCTTGCGGCTGGTGCTCTGACTACGACTTTCACTGCATCGCAGGGATTATTGCTGATGATTCCGAGCATGTATAAGATCGCGGGCGAGCTTTTGCCGACAGTGTTTCATATTTCCGCTCGTTCTCTGGCCTGCCAGGCCTTATCGATTTTCGGCGACCATTCCGATGTCATGACCTGCCGTGAGACTGGATTCGCGCAAATCGCTTCGGGCAACGTGCAGGAAGTTATGGATATGGCGCTTATCGCTCAGCAGGCGGCGCTTGCGTCGAGCCTTCCTTTCCTTCATTTCTTCGATGGTTTCCGCACGAGCCACGAAGTGCAGAAAGTCGAGGAAATCACGATGGAAGATATGAAGGCGATGATAGACGACGAACTGGTTGCAAGGCATAAGGCCCGCGGCTTGTCTCCCGACAGACCTATGATAAGCGGCACAGCGCAGAATCCTGATGTGTACTTCCAGGGAAGGGAAACGGTAAATAAATACTACCTTGCTGTTCCGAAAATCGTGCAGGAGACGATGAATAAATTCGCCAAAATAGTCGGAAGACAATACCACTTATTTGATTATGTAGGTGCGCCTGATGCGGAGAAAGTTATCGTGATAATGGGTTCAGCCGCTGATACAACACATGAGACAGTAGAATACCTTGAAGGCAAAGGTGAGAAGGTCGGTGTTGTTAAAGTAAGGTTGTTCCAGCCTTTCAGCACAGACGATTTCATTACTGCTCTTCCCAAAACTGTAAAGAAGATCGCAGTTCTCGACAGAACCAAGGAGCCGGGCTCAATCGGAGAGCCTTTGTATTTGAATATCAGAACAGCAGTGGGCGAGGCTATGGGTAAAGGCGAAGCGCCATTCGACGATTACCCTGTAATTGTCGGAGGTCGTTACGGACTCGGCTCGAAACCGAAATACGAATTTACTGTAGGTATCATTGAAGATGTAACAAATACGAGTCTTGATGTTGACGAATCCTTCGATACTTCGGATGAAGGTATTTACTCGGGATTATTCTACGGTCTGGGTTCTGATGGAACTGTGGGTGCAAACAAAAACTCGATAAAAATAATTGGCGAACAGACAGATAATTTTGCGCAGGCTTATTTCGTTTATGATTCCAAAAAAGCCGGCGCAGTGACTGTCTCGCACCTTAGATTCGGCAAGAAGGAAATCAGAAGACCGTACCTTGTCAGTAAAGCAGATTTTATCGCCTGCCATAATCCTGCGTTCTTAGAGCAGTTTGACATGCTAAGCTCGGCCAAAGAGGGAGCGACATTCCTCTTAACCAGCATGCATGGGCCTGATGAAGTCTGGGACACCCTTCCTGAAATGGTTCAGAAACAGATTATCGATAAGAAGCTGAAGTTCTACGTTATCGACGCGATCGATATTGCACAGGAGCTTGGCCTGGGCGCCAGAATTAATGTAATAATGCAGACTGCGTTTTTCAAAATAAGCAATGTCATCGATATCGATACCGCGGTTGGCGCAATTAAGGATGCTATCAAGAAAACCTACGGCAAAAAAGGCCAGAAGGTTGTCGATATGAACAACGCGGCAGTGGATGCGGCTCTCGACAAAATTTATGAAGTAAAGGTCCCCGTGAAGGCAACAAGCAAGATAAAGATGCGTCAGATGGTACCTGATGATGCACCTGATTTCGTAAAAGAAGTGACGGCTGAGCTCATGGCGTTTCATGGTGACAAGTTGCCGGTCAGCAAGATGCCTGACGATGGAAAATTCCCGAGCGGCACAACGAAATACGAAAAGCGCAACATCGCGGTAAATATTCCCGTCTGGGAGCCGCAAGTGTGTATTCAGTGCGGCACCTGCTCCTTCGTATGTCCCCACGGGACGATAAGGATAAAAGACTATGACGTGCAATATGCAGAGAAAGCGCCGTCGACCTTCAAGAGCATAGACGCCAAAGGCAAGGACTTCGCGGGAATGAAGTTCACAGTCCAGGTCGCTCCTGAAGACTGTACAGGATGCGGTGCATGCGTGCAGGCATGTCCGGCGTTAGAGAAAGATGAAGATAAGCAGTCGACAGGACGAAAAGCAATTAACATGGCTCTCCAGGAACCTTTGCGAGACCATGAACGCGAGAACTACGATTACTTCCTCTCGATTCCTAACACGAACAGGAGCCTGTTTAAGACAGCCAGTGTAAAGGGAAGCCAGTTGCTTCCGCCGCTCTTCGAATATTCCGGCGCCTGTGCAGGCTGCGGCGAAACACCTTATGTAAAGCTGCTCTCACAATTGTTCGGTGACAGACTCTATGTCGGGAACGCAACTGGATGCTCGTCAATTTACGGAGGAAATCTCCCGACAACGCCTTATACGAAACGCGAAGACGGAAGGGGACCCACTTGGAGCAACAGCCTGTTCGAGGATGCAGCAGAGTTCTCGATGGGTATGCGTCTGACTGTAGACAAATTCAAAGAAAGAGCTTTAATGATGCTCCAGAAGGTTGCAGACCAGGATTGTGTCGATAAGAGTCTGGCAGAGAAAATTCGCGAAGCAACGTTGACGGATGATCCGGCGCAGGAAGCAATCGAGCAGCAGAGAGTTAATGTCGACGAGCTTAAGAAACAGTGCAAAAAGAATAACTGCCCCGAATGCAAGTCCATGCTGGAAATCGCGGACTATCTCGTTCGCAAATCAGTCTGGGCGATGGGTGGCGACGGCTGGGCCTATGATATTGGTTACGGCGGACTCGACCACGTTCTTGCGAGCGGCGCGAATATCAACGTGCTCGTTCTCGATACGGAAGTTTATTCCAACACAGGCGGCCAGATGTCGAAATCGACACCCAGAGCGGCTGTTGCAAAATTCGCGGCGGCAGGCAAACCGGGACCGAAAAAAGACTTGGGACTCCTTGCCATGACTTACGGAAACATCTACGTGGCGAAAGTTGCGATGGGCGCCAATACAAATCAGACGGTGAAAGCATTCGCGGAAGCGGAAGCTTACCCGGGTCCGTCGCTGATTATTGCATACGCGCACTGCATTGCCCATGGCTTCAATATGACCTTCGGTTACGAAGAGCAAAAGAAAGCAGTCGCATGCGGTCATTGGCCGCTATTCAGATTCGACCCGAGGCTCCTGGAGCAGGGTAAGAATCCCTTGCAGCTTGATTCGAAAAAACCGACAGGTGACTTCCAGGAATATGCTTATGGTGAAAATCGTTATCGCTCGCTGAAGCAGTCCAAGCCGGATGTTGCGGCTAAGCTCATCGCGCTTGCGAAAAACGATGCTTCGAGAAGATATACGTTAATGGAGCAGCTTTCACAATTGAAATGCGATGAATAAATGTTTTTGGAGGTATGGGGAAATGTGTAAGTGGTGCATGAAAAGCGTTTGTGTGTTGGTTATGATTATTGCTCTTGCAGGTTGTCACAATATCCTGAAGCCATGGTCGAATTCTATCGTAATTTCAGGTAAAGAAGGCAATACAGGTTATACATGGCAGTTTTCACAGGGAAAATTCCGCGTATTGAGCGGAGCATCGCAAATCGAGAATTTCGGGAGTCAGATTGACAATGGCTGTTTTCTCGAGTCGATACTGGACCTGGTTACAGCGCCTGCGCGTTTCCTGGATAGGTCGGCAGAATACTCGCGTCAGACAGACGCAGTAAATATCCACGGCCAGTGGTGCTATCCCATCACGAGGACTGCAAATGCAAGAGACGAGAAATCAGCGCCTTCAGGCAAAATAACTTATTATCAAAACAGGGATAGCTCGCTGGTTGATATGATGCTCCTTACCTGTACAAATAACACTTCTTACCTCGTATCGGGCTACAACTACGAGCCGATAATAGACGGAGAAATTTCGGTACCGAGCAGGATAGAGATATATACAGCCAGCAGCGAAGGCATCGCGCAAAGACAGATATTCCGAATAGATATTTCCGCCTCGAGCCAGAAATAGAAAAGACGTGTAATCCCAACTATATTAGTAAGCTATAAGCGGACAGGTATTCGAGAAGGATGCACTATGAAGCAATGGTATGAAGAATTGTTTGACAACTATGCGCAGAAATATGACAACGAAGTTTATGTGCAGGGAACTGTCGGGGAATGTGATTTCATTGAGAGTGAAATTGGAAATAACAAGGCTGTTCGAATTCTTGATATAGGATGCGGCACAGGTAGACACTCCATCGAGTTAGCGAAGAGAGGATATAACATTGTCGGAATTGATTTGTCGGAGTCGCTACTGAATCGTGCAAAAGAGAAAGCCTCTGAGCAGAAAGTGCGAATAGAATTTCAGAAACATGACGCAAGGAAACTTCCGTTCAGACACGAATTCGATTTGGCGATTATGATATGCGAAGGCGCGTTTTCCCTGATGGAAACGGATGAAATGAATTTTCAGATTCTTCAGAACGCGGCTGACGCATTGCGCCCGGGCGGAAAACTCATATTCACAGCCCTGAATGCCTTGTTTCCCCTGTTTCATTCCGTAAAAGACTTCTACGATTCGAAGACAGAAGAAGGCAAGGCAAAACCCGAATCTCTTTCCTTCGACCTGATGACTTTTAGAGAGCATAACACATTAAGTTTGGAAGATGATTCGGGCAATAAAAAAGAGCTTCAATGCGACGAGAGATATTATACGCCGTCAGAAATAACATGGCTGTTAAAAACTCTGAATTTTGAAACAGTAGATATTTTCGGAGCAAAACTCGGCGCTTTCAGTCGAAATGACAAGTTGTCAACAGAAGATTTCGAGATGCTGGTCATTGCTCAGTGTAAAGCGAGTTAACAGAGCAGGATATGCTTAGCACGCCATCTTTAAGACGTGAGCCCGTCCTAAGTACTGAGTACGTTGAAAATCACTTATTCCCTCTCAGCTTTCAAATCTGGCTGATTTTTTCTTTACATAATCTGTGATAACTGCAATATTTATGTGTTCTTTGGAAAAATTTTCCCGGAGTCTAATATGACAATACTGATTTGAATTAATCGGCTTTAACCAAGACCTATAATTGCAGGTCAAATAACTTGAGACAGCGTTCAGGTTTAAGGAGGTTTGTTATGAAGTGTCTCACGAGACGAGAATTTCTTAAAATTACCGGTTCGGCTATGGCTTGTTTATCTGCAGATGGCTGTGCTAAAAGCATACTGAGCACTATGGACAATTCTCAAAAGGCAAAGCCCAATATCTTGTTGATTGTTGCAGACGATCTCGGTTTTAGTGACCTTGGCTGCTATGGCGGAGAAATTAATACGCCGAATCTGGATGCGATGGCGAAGAACGGGATTCGTATGACTCGTTTTTACTCCACGGGGCGCTGCTGTCCCTCGCGTGCAAGCATTCTGACAGGTCTTTATCCGCATCGCGCCGGACTTGGGCATATGGTCAACGATCTTGGCCAGCCTGGTTATCGCGGCCATGTGGCTGACGATGCTGTTACGATTGCCCAGGCACTTCAACTCGCGGATTACCGAACTTTTATATCCGGAAAATGGCACCTGGGAACCAACGATCCGACGAAATACGGATTTGAAGAGTTCTTTGGCACCCTGGTGAGCGCGCAGACTTTTTGGGATCCCAACCACTTTATCCGGTTGCCAAGGGGACACAACGTTCGCCAGTACAACGATGGTGACTTTTACGGCACAAATGCCTTAACCGACTATGCACTTGATTTTATAAATGAAGGACGCAAGACGCCGGATAAACCATGGTTTCTTTATCTGGCATATAACTCACCACACTTTCCTTTGCATGCTCCTAAAGAAGATATTGCCGGGTACGCTGACACGTACGAAGTTGGCTGGGATGAGATTCGACAAAAGAGATATGAGAAAATGAAGCAGCTTGGCATAATTTCAAAAGATACCAAATTGTCGCCGCGTTCGCAATATTGGAACTGGGGTGAGAGGGAAACTGGAATAAATCCGGCATGGGAGGATGTACCCGGTGACAGGCAGAAGGATTTGGCGCGCCGCATGGCGATTTTTGCTGCTATGGTTGATGTTATGGACCGCAACATTGGCAGATTAATAAGCGATTTGACGAACAATAATGAGTTGGAAAACACTCTGATAATATTCATTTCGGACAACGGAGCCTGTGCCGAATGGGACCCGTATGGTTTCGACATAAGAACGGGTCCTGTGAATATCCTCCATCGTGGTGAGGAAATCGATACTATGGGAGGTCCCCGAACTTATCATAGTGTCGGGTCTGGATGGGCGAACGCGTCTAATACACCATGGCGCCTGTATAAGCATTATAATCACGAAGGCGGCATCAGCGGGCCTTGCATCGTTCACTGGCCGGCTGGTCTGAAACGTCACGGTGTCATTGATAACAGACCGAGTCATTTGATTGACCTGATGCCGACACTGCTTGACGCGGCTGACACAACTTATCCAAATGAATTAGACGGACGTAAAACTGCTCCGCTCGCAGGAAAGAGTATGCTGCCTCTCTTAAGAGGTAAACAGGTCAAGGAACGGATTTTATGCTTCGAACATGAGGGTAATCGTGCTATCATGGATGGTCATTGGAAACTGTCGGCATTAAGAGATCACCAGTGGGAATTGTACGACCTGGAAAGTGATCGTACAGAACTTGTCAACCTCGCCCAGGAACATCCTGACATCGTTACCAGGCTGGACAATGAATGGAATACCTGGGCAGAAGAGAATTTCGTGACGCCGCTCATAAAGAATTTCAGGGTACCATACCTTAGGCCAGTAAGGTGACAACATTACAGCTTTAATGCACGACATTGAGATGCATTCTCTTTTATCAAAGTCAGTAAGTGTAATTTAGTGCTGGTTCTATCCTGACTGGTTCAGAGCGTTGTCTTTTCTATGTAAAGGCCTGTCGCGCCGCTTGGGTCCGGGGGACTTGGAGTGACGATTTGGGGGGTATGGGAGCCGTCGTAGCAACGTACCGTGAAAGTGTGCGAGCCTGATTTGAAAGGCCAATTGTAGCGCCAGATTACCCAGGTCAGGTCAGAGAGTGGAGTTCGTAGTTCTACTTCCTGCCAGGGATTATCATCGATTTTAATCTCTACTTTCGAGATTCCCCTCGCTCCAGCGTGGGCGATACCTCCGATGGGAACCAGTGTCTGTCCCTTTTCGTTTTTAATAGTCGCATCAGTCACTACAGTATCTATAACTGAAGTTGCTTTCATTTGTGCGACTTTATCCCATCCCCGAACAACCCAGTAGCCGGGCTCCCAGTGGTCAGTCGCTTCAATGGATTCGATCCACTTGGGCTGCTTCATTCCATAAACATCGGGAACATAGATTCGCAAAGGGAAACCATGTGCGAGGGAAAGCGGGACGCCATCCCATGCATAAGTCAGCATTACTCGTTCGTCAGTGCGAATCAAATCAAGCGGCACTACTTCATAGAAACCATCAACAGATAAAATCTTCAGGTGTGTAGCTTCGGGCTCTAAATTCAGCTCCGGTAGTAATTTTTGGAGGCTCACGCCTGTCCAGCGAGTTGTTCCGATCAGATCGCCTCCAATCGGGTTTGAGATGCACGAGAGAGTAATGAACTGATTCATTGTCTCACGACTACGAAGTTGATTCAGTGACATATTTAGAGGCTTCGATATGAGTCCGTCGAACTTAAGCTGCCACTTCTGCACATCTATAGCTGGAGGGATTGTGTTAATATCAATGCGATAGTGCTTTTCGAGCGTTGTGAACTCCGGCCTTGTGCCCGGCGCGGGCTTGACAATTGCTTCTGCGTTAGGCAACGGGTGCGAAGTTGACCAGCGCATTTCACTAACTGAAATAGATTGCTTGTTTCGCTTTCCTTGAACAAGTGTGCCGACGACTGTTCCGCTGACAGTAATGATCGCTGTAACGCCGCCAAGTTGGACAAGGAAACGCCTGCGATCAAGACGCCCGGCTGACGCTTTTTGTTCAGCGACAACCTTGGGAGGTAAAGAAACTCTGGAAATCTCCGCGGAAAGATGTCTGTACGATAATCCGAAAAGTGCGCCCCAGAGAATGAAGGTGAATAAAATCCAAGCAGCGCCGACTGTCGGTGGAACACTTGAAGTGTGGCTCATGTGAAGGCTGATAAGCATTAAGGGAATACCCACCGCAATTCCCATAAGAATGCTGAGCAGATAAACATAATTTTCTTTCAGGACGCGCAAGATTGCGAAAAGTATCATTCCTCCGGCAACACCGGTGAAGAACAGACCTGCAACTCCAATTGCCTGCTCGACCATTTTGGCGACAACTGAAGTCGGTCCCAGGTGGAGTGTTCGAATTACGGCAACAATCGCACTTATACTGAAGCTGATTATTTTGCCAGGCAAAACGCGTGCTCCCAAGTCGAAAGCATCAAACGGCACAAAAGGCAGGCCTGCGATGCGCCAGGCAGCGAAGGAAACACCAATCAACGTCGCTGTCAGCATGGCGCCTGTCACAGCGCCTTGTAAAATCCCTGGCTTGCCTGCTATTTTCATGTTTTATTCCTGTAGGCCACACGAACATTCTACACGTTTGTACTTTTAGCATCTAAGGTTGTATCTTACATATTCTCAACGCGGTGATATGATAATGCCTGTAAACAACGGCTTATTAAAAGTTATGGCTATCCAGGCGCTAATGTTGTTAAAATCTGCATTGCTGAAACAAAACTGCCTCTCAACTGATATCGCTGGAACCGTGAAAGACGCTGTTCATTCTGAGATTTCATAAAAACTTCAGCTTCGTCATTGAGTTTTTGGACAGTTTTGTGTATATTGAAATTTAACAGGATTATCTGTAAAACCAGTTTTTTATGTCAGGAGCATGTTTGAGTCATCAGGATTGAAGGGGGTAAGTTAAAATGTTGTACAATTCGGCGCGGCCGTTTGATATGTCATTTTTAAAAAATTCGATGAAGTTTTGTCTTCTACTTATTCTTATTGTGATTGGAGCAGAAAGCACATCTGTACGCGGTGAATACTGTCTTGATCCGCCGCCTGTAACCCCAAACGATGAGTTCTTCACCCTCGGTCAGGCTCCCGATTTTCCTGCCGAGTGGAAGTTGGACATCGATGGTGAAGTTGAACACCCATTGTCATTATCTCTTGATGAACTTAAACAATATCCCCGCTCGGATGTGGAAGCGACTCTGGAATGTGACTTCAGCAGCGGCCCTTTTCTGCTTGTAGGCAATGCAGTATGGAGTGGGGTGAGCCTCCGAACCCTTCTTGATCAGGCAATACTCAAGACCTCGGCGGTCAGCGTGACATTTTGGGCACTTGACAGTTACAGTCGCGGCCCGTTTCTATTGGACGAGATACTGGACAGAGACGACGTAATTGTAGCATACGGCATGAACGGCGAAGACTTGCCTGAAATACAGGGATGGCCTGCCAGGATTGTTTTGCCGGGACATACGGGTCATCAATGGGTGCGATGGCTGGACCGAATTGAGATTTCATCATCGCAGCCTGGCGATCAATTTTCACAGTGGCAGATACATGCAAGAATCCTTGAGCCTGCCAACAATGCTCTCATTGACAAATGCCCTTACACAATCAAAGGTATGGTCAATGCGGGCAACGGTAAAGAGATTACGAAAGTGCAGGTCAGCATAGATGACGGCGTGACATGGCAGAACGCGGAAATGCTAAGCTCCTTCGTACCTAATGTCTGGAAACTCTGGCAGTACGAGTGGAAAGTCAGGACGCCCGGGCAATACAAAATCTTTTCTCGTGCGATAGACAAAGATGGCAATGTTCAGAACGAGAATCTGGCTTACGGATGGCGAGG
>JARRRJ010000166.1:8992-13523 GCA_037380865.1 Sedimentisphaerales bacterium | reverse complement strand
CGCAGACGCCAAGTTAGAATTATCTGCCTTGGGTTATTTCGTTGGTACCGATTCACCGGAAATTTATGGCATGCCGGTGTCATTTGGTTTAAACGGTAGAAAACCGATGGACAAGATTGTAGTTCTTATCTTCCCTAATCAAAAAATGAATGTATTTTCAACTCCCGAGAATTCTGATTATAAGACTCCCACCCAATATGTATATGCGTGGAAAAATGGCTGGGTTTCCCTGGAAATCAGACAAAGCAAAGAGGTGAGCTGGTTCTCTTATGGTTTCATGTACATATTGAACAAGCTTCACAGAATATATGAATAGTAAAATATGTCTATAAGAATCCTCTTAGATTAAAGTAGTTTGGAAGATAATAAAGGGTGCGATGTCAAATTTTTTTCTGTTCATTCATCCTAATTTGCGGTTATACTAAATCCCCAAAAAAATTATTTCCGTAAATTATAGGTTTAATTGTGTTAAAAATTGGCAATCTTAATCTTAAAGTCCCTTTCTTTCAAGCTCCGTTGAACGGGTACAGCGATTATGCGATGCGCAGGCTTGCAGTCGATTTCGATGTGCCGCTGACTTTTGCAGGTGTGATGCTTGCCAAAAGCGCTGCGCATCCTAAGACGCTGCGAAATCCCGCGTTTCGCCCGCATGTTGACGAGCATCCCGTCGGCGCGCAAATCATCGGTCGCGATCCTTCTACTATGGCGTCTGCCGCGAGAGCGCTTCAGGACGCAGGCTATGATATAATCGATTTGAACTTTGCCTGTCCAACGCCGAAAGTCATAAAGGGACGACGGGGCGGCTGGCTCATGAATGATCCTGATATCGTACTGGAAATTTACAAACGCGTGCGAGAGGCGGTGACATGCCCGGTTACGATGAAGCTTAGACGCGGCTATGATTCGAGCGTTCAATCTTACGACTATTTTTATGAAATAGTCTCGGAAGTTTCGAAACTGAATATAGATGCGATAACAATTCACGGGCGGACTGTTTTGCAGCGATACACGGGCAATGTTGACTGGGACTTTCTTTCGGAAGTAAAACGTCACTTTCCGAGAACGACAATTATCGGCAGCGGTGACCTATTCGAGCCGCGGGTAATATTCGAGCGACTAAAAAAGGCAAATCTTGACGGTGTTCTTATCGCACGCGGCGCCATCGGAAATCCGTGGATATATCAGGATCTTCATGCGATTTTTAATAAGAAGCCTGTTCCCGAACCTCCGACTCTTTCCGAGCAGGGAGAGATAATACGAAAACACTTCGAGATGATCTGCCGATTCTACGATTCGAGCAGCGCGGTAAAATACTTTCGCAAATTCCTCGTTCGATACTGCGGGCTGCATCCAATGCGTAGAAAAGTCCAGCAAAGCCTGACTAGTGCAACCGACAGGGAACAGCTTTTAGCCGCAATAGAACAATGGTACGGTACTCAAAAGCAAGTTAAAATAGCCTGAAATGACTGAAGTCTATCGCTGCAACTTGATCCTTTCAACACGCTTTTTTCCCTATTTTTCAGATTTCGTGCAATGAATTTGAGTTTTTAACGTCTATAATATGAGTAGTCCATATTTTAAGCCGAAGATCGGCTGAATATAACACTTTAGCAGGTAACAAAATAAGGCGAAGCCATGAAAGAGCGGGAAGTCGTAAGAAGTAATCCATCTCGCAGGAGAAACATAATAGCGGCTGTAATAATGGCTGTATTGTTTATCAGCATCTTTGTCTTTGTCCCTTACTTATTCAAATCGATGTATCCAGGCTCAAGTGATATAGTTATCCGACGAACAGCAGCCAAGATGCTCAATAAAGAACCGGATGAGCTTACTAATGCTGATTTTAAACAGATAATTCGACTGGACTTTTCAGGAAAAAAGCTTTCCAATATAAGGCTTCTTCGGAAATTCAAAAATCTGCAGGAATTAAATCTTAGTGATCTGCCGGATACGGCAAAACCAAAACCGATATGGAGAGCTTTTCTTGAGAAACTGCATATTCTCAAGCCAAGGTCTTATACAGTTAATTGGAGCGGCGGGATGAGCACCGGTCGTGGGCCGGGTCCATCAACTATTATAACCTTAGATAAAAACTCAATTGATTTAAGTCCAATTAGAAAGCTGTCTGACCTTCGAAAACTTGATTTGAATCTAACTAACTTCGAAAACATCAAGTCACTTAAAGATCTTGATAATTTAACAGAGCTTAATCTCGCAGGTACTGCTTTTTCCGACCTCAAACAGATAAAAGGATTAAAGAATCTGCAAAAGTTAAATCTTGGCGGCACACAAATTTTGGATTTAGAGCTGATAAGAGCACACGCAAACTTAAGTCAGCTTTCTCTGAGCAGTACTGCGATTGAAGACTTCAGCCCTCTCAGGACATTAACAAAACTTGAAGTGCTGCACCTTAGCCAAACCAGTATAACGGAACTTTCCCCTTTAGAGGAACTGGTGAACCTCAAAGAGCTTGATCTTGGTTACAGCAATATTGCAGATATTGAACCGATAAAGGGATTGACAGAGCTGGAAATACTCAATCTTGGCTCAACGCAGGTTTCCGACCTTACGCCACTGAAAGGATTGATAAACTTGAAAAAACTCTTTCTTAACGGAACGCAGGTCAGTGACCTTGAACCGATAAAAGACTTTGCAAAATTGCAGGAGCTTGTACTTTTTAATACCCAGGTTTCAGACCTTGAGCCGATTAAGAATCTGTCGAACCTGAAATCACTTTGGCTTGGGATGGATGTGGAAGAACAGCAGATAAATGATTTAAAAACAGTTTTGCCGAATCTGAAAATCCATCAATAGAATAGTAAGAAAATACCAAAATGAGCAGTGACATCGAAATTCAGAAGAAACCATTTCGCAGTAGAAACAGAATAGCGGCTGCATTTCTAATAGTACTATTAATTGGTATCTTTTTCTTTGTTCCGCTCATTTTAAAATCGATGTATCCGACTGCGAGCGAAATCAGCATTCGCAAGGCGGCTGCGGCACAGCTTCATAAAGACCCGAATGAGCTTACAAAAAAGGATTTCGCAAAAATCGAAGTGCTTATATTTAGAAACGAAACGGAGCTTTCCGACCTGAACTTTCTTAAGAAATTTATTAATCTTAAGGAGCTAAGATTCCAGTTTCTTCAGCCTTCACCATTTAAAATTCCTGTGGGTACTCCCAGGTGGAAAGTCTTTCTTTCGAAACTGGGCATTATAAATATACCCAAAACTTACGTTCCTCCCTGGCGATATGAAAAACGAATAATTGATATAAGAGGCCTTGAGAAACTCCCAAAGCTTGAAATACTCGATTTGTCAGGAACATCGATTCAAAGTGTCGACTCTCTCGGCTATATTAAGAATCTCAAGGCACTCAGCGTTAGCTACACTGACATTTCCGACCTTGAGCCAATAGAAAAGTTGACAAATTTGCAGGAGCTTAATCTGACAGGCTGTAAAAACATAACCGAGAATAAAATTCAGGATTTGCAGAATGTTCTTCCTGACCTGAAGATTGATTATGAGACTTATACGCCGCCATGGCTTAAAAACAACTCAAACAAAAATGAAAATGAAAAATAACAAAAATGATAAATTTCACCACGGGAGATACAAAATAGCGGCAATTATTCTGGCGACACTTTTAATCGTCATTTTTTTCTATTTTCCGGTCATGCTTGAATCAATATATCCGAGCACCAGTGAAATGAGTATACGCGAGGCGGCTGGAGAGCAGCTTGGCATAGATCCAAATGACTTGACTGAAAAGGATTTTGTGAAAATTACAAAGCTTGATCTTTCAGGAAAAAATCTTAGAAATATTAAACTTCTTGGAAAATTCATAAACCTTCAGGAGCTTGATCTTACTTATCTTAGTTACCCCAAAACCAAAAATCCCAAATGGATGGTTATTTTAGCCAAAATGCATCTTTTCGACCTTTCAAAGAGGGAGGTATTAGATTTAAGACCTCTAAAGAAGCTATCCAATCTTCGGACACTATACGTGGGAAGGTCGCCAATACAAAATTTTAATGTTTTGTCAAAACTCACTAATCTGCGAGAACTTTATATAAGCGGGCCATATATTAAAAATCTTAATCCAATGAGAGAACTGGCAAATCTGCAAATATTTTCCTTTGAGTATTCAACTATATCTGATTTTGAACCTCTTGCAGGTTTGACGAACTTACAGAAAATATCGCTTACAAATGTTCAGATTGCGAACCTTGACTCATTTAAGGGACTAACTAATTTGCAGGAGGTATATTTAGGTAACTGTGACGGAATTAAACAGGAACAAATAAAAGATTTACAAAGAACCATGCCAAATGTGAAAATTCAATATGAATTTTATCCTCAGCCGCCATGGGCATATCCGCTTTGGGGTAGTAATGGAACAGAAAAATAGTGAGTTGAGCAGCCCGGTGGGTTATTAATTATCCGGTCTAATCGTGTCTTAAAGCTACGACGGGGTCCACTCGTGAGGCTCGGAGGGTTGGGTATATGCCAGCTATCAGGCTTATTGTGAT
>JARRRJ010000166.1:0-8920 GCA_037380865.1 Sedimentisphaerales bacterium | reverse complement strand
TTTTAACGTCGGAGTTGCTTGCGCCTACCGCTTTCATAATTCCTATTTCCTTGTATCTTTCGAGGATGGACATTACGAGCGTGTTGATAATACCGAGCGAAGCGACTGTGATGGCAATCATTCCGACTGCGAAGAGAAACAGGTCCATGAAAATAAATGCTCTCTTGATTTCATCAAGCTGGTCGATGAGCGCGAAAGTTCTGAAGCCTGAGCCTTGAACAAATTTCTTTACTGAATCGATGTATTTCGGGTCTTTGAGCTTTATGCCCACCATGGAATAACCCTGCGGCTGCCTGATAGACTGAAAAATATCCGAGATGCTGGTAATTTCTATTTTCTTCATTTTTTCGGAAGTATCACTCGGTACCAGAATGTTACTTCTCATAGGTATAGGACCTGATACTCCCATTCGCTCGATTACGCCCGCAATTGTGAAGTTATAGTTCTTACTTGTGAAGGGAAGGCCGTTTCCCTGGAGGAAGGTAAGGATGTTTGGAATGTTCTGCATGCTCAAATCGAATGCCATTGTAGAAATCTGGATTTGTTTTCCTATTACGCTTCTCATATCCGTGACGTTCATGCGCCGAAGCAGAGAATCGCTTATCAGTATAGAGTTTGCATCGTCGGAATCATAAAACGAGCCATCTCTTAATCTTACAAATCCTGACTTACAGATTTTCGCAGGCAGCGCCTGTATCATCTCGAAATTTTCATGGTCATCGAATTTGACCATAGCTGGAAATCGAATTTCCGGAAACGCGGCTTCCACACCTTCCAGAGCATCAAGCTCTTTGACAAAATCGTCATCGAGCAAGCGAGAATCTTCACTGTTGTTCTCGATGGGAGCAATGTAGCCGGGTGCATCCGGGTCATCTGGGATGGTGGGGCTGCGATGCCCTCCTGAACGCGGGTAAACGCTTATGTAATTTAACAGTCCCAGCTCATCGAATGTATCCGTGATATTCTTCTGCACGCCTTCTCCGAAAGCGAACATTGAAACGAGCGCGCCGATTCCAATTACCACGCCGAACGTAGTAAGGAACGTGCGAAGCTTCATTTTCCATAAGTTGGAAAAAGACTGTTCTATGTAATCGGAAAATCTCATATATTTTTCGCTACTTCAAACAAACCAGCCTGCAATGTCATTCCCGCGAAAGCGGGAATCCATTTTCGTATCGATAGAATGGATTCCTGCCTGCGCAGGAATGACATACAAAGATTATTTTCTGCAAAATTATTTTTATTTAGTTTATTCATCGACAATTTTCCCATCGCGAAGGTGAATAATATTATCCGCGAATTCGTTCAACAAATTTTCTTCGTGCGAAATCATAATGACAGTCAAGCCCTGGTTTTTATTAAGTTCTGCGAGCGTTTGCACGATTTGCTTTGAAGTTTTACTGTCCAGGTTTCCCGTCGGCTCGTCTGCAAGTAAAAGCTTCGGGCGATTTATTAAAGCGCGAGCGATAGCGACTCTCTGCTGCTCGCCGCCCGAGAGTTCGGAAGGGCGATGGCTCTTTCTCGCAAGCAGACCCACCTTATCGAGTATTTCTTCCGCTCGTTCGATTCTTTCTTTTTTCGGCACTTCAGCAAATAACAGGGGGAAGGCAACGTTTTCAAGTGCGCTGAAGGACGAGATAAGGTTGAATGACTGAAAAATCATTCCAACCTGAAACCTTCGGTAAAGAGCAAGCTCTTCGGAATTAATTTTCGAAATTATTTTTCCCTGAACTTTAATGGTGCCCGAAGATGGCGTATCGAGCCCCCCGAGCAGGTTCATAAGAGTCGATTTACCCGAGCCTGAACTTCCGGTTATTCCGCAAAAAGTCCCTTCCCATACAGAGAGATTGACATCGCGAAGTGCGGTTACCTTAATTTTGCCGGACGAATAAATTTTGCTCAAATCGTTTGTCTCGACAAAATTATCAGAGTCCATAAAATGTCCCGGTACATGAAAAGGTCAAATGCCTAAAGTCACTAAAGTTTAAAGCCTTCTTAAGAACTTCAGTTCACTTTAGTCACTATTTATTCAAAATTTCTTCAATCTGGTCCATGGCGTTGTTCATGGCTTCGATTGTTTTATCGAACGGCTCGGAAGTGGTCATATCGACGCCAGCATTTTTTAGCAGCTCGATAGGATAATTGGAACCTCCGGCTGAGAGAAAATCTATATATTTTTTAAGTGCGTCATCTTCTTTTGCCAGAACCTTCTGGGAAAGATCAGTCGAAGCGGCGAAGGATGTCGCGTACTGATAAACGTAAAAGTTGTAATAGAAATGCGGAATATACGCCCATTCGACCGAATACAAATCATCAATCTGGCATACTCCCTTATCGGCGCCATAGTATTTTTTTATGATGTCACCATATATTTTATTGAGCGCATCACCTGTAAGGGGTTCGCCGCGTTCAGCCTTTTCATGTATGGCAAGCTCGAATTCCGCGAACTGTGTCTGCCTGAAAAATGTTGTTCTGACACCTTCGAGATAATTCATCAGGAGGGACAAGCGAATATTGTCATCCTTAATTGTGTCAAGCATCTTGTGAATCAGGAGCGATTCGTTAAAAGTCGAAGCCACCTCCGCTACGAAGATGGAGTAATCCGCGGTCGGGTAAGGCTGCGTCTTGTTCGAGTAATAGCTTTGCATACTGTGACCAAGCTCGTGGGCTATCGTGCTGACGTCTTCGTAGGTCCCGTTAAAGTTCAGAAGCACGTATGGATGGACATCGTAGGCGCTTCCGTTCGAGTAAGCCCCGGAACGTTTGCCCGGATTCGGGTAAACATCGATCCATCTCTTGTCAAATGCCTGCTCTATAACCTTAGTATAATCCGGTCCCAAAGGCTGGAGTGCTTCGAGAACAAGCTTCTTCGCTTCATCATAAGTATACTTTAAATCAACACCTTCTACTGCAGGAGCATATACATCCGAATATTTCAATGTATCCACCTTAAGCATGCGTTTTTTCAGGTTCAGGTAACGATGAAAAGTATCGAGGTTCTTGTTTACATTGTCGATGAGAGCCTTATAGACTTCTGTAGGTATATTATCCGGGTTGAGCGCGCTTTGGAGAGAAGAATCATATTTTCTCGTACGTGCGAAGAACATATCCGTTTTGACATTCGAGTAAAGGTCTGCGCCGTAGGTGCCTTTGAATTTGTCAAACATACCGAAGAAAGATTTGAAGACTGCTTCGCGGTCGTCCCGATTCTTCAGTGCCCTGTACATAGTGTATGCAGGCTTGGTTAAAGTCACTTCGTTGCCGTCACTTAATTTTATTGTCGGGTAGGGTGCTTCAGCGTCACTGAATATGCTGTAAATCGAATACGGATCTCCTGAAATGAGTCCCGCCTGTGCGAGAATTTCTTCCTCTTTATCGGATAAGGTATGTTCTTTCATGCGCAGCGTATCGTACAACGGGAACCTGTAAATTTCCAGTTTGGGTTCCTGCTTGATGAAAGAGTCGATTTTTTCCCTGCTCATCTGAACAATTTCAGGTGTGATGTACGCGGCTTTGGAGTTGTACTCCGTCGCAAGCTGCTCCAGTTCCTGCTGCATCGAGAGATTATTCGAATCTCGCAAATCCTCATCGGATTTCATGGATGCATAGCTGTTTAATCTTCCGAATTCTTTCGAGATATTTGTATTGAATTCCAGGCACGCCAGAAGTTCCGACGCAGAGTCAGCCAGTTTTCCCTTGAACTGCTCCACCTCGTCAAGCTGCGAGGCAACCTTCTCCTTTGCTTCTCTCCACGCCTGGTCGGAGGGATAAAGGTCCTGAAGGTTCCACTTATACTGTGTCGCGATCTGAGAACGCTGGCGTGTTTCTGCTGAAGCCTGTGTTTGAGAAAACGCGACGAGTACAGTCGATATGACAATGATATTCTTAGACAAATTTTTCATTTTAAGCTCCAAATCTAATTTTAATCATATACAGTTTTTCCTATTGTAAAGTTCATGGATAGTGCTTGTCAATTACAGAGCTGACGTTTTTGAAAATTGGCGATTCTGACCTTTTAACACTGTTTATCCGGATTTATTCAAGTGTTTCTGAGCCCAGATGGCCAGTGCAGAGCCTGTCAGGAGGATTATGCCTGAGAATATCTGTGGGAGATTGAGCGATTTGTCGAACACGATATAGGCGAATGCCAGTACGAGAAAAGGCTGTGCCAGTACAATCAGAGCGGGTATCGTCGCACCGATTCGTCTCATCGCCGCGTAGTAAAATGTATGACCAAGCGCTATCGCGGTAATTGCCGAAATAATAACGCATGACCATTGCCAGGCTCCGAGATGCAGGCTTTTTTCCACGTCTCCGAACAAAAAAGCAAGTATAGCAAGACCTCCTGTTGTGTATATACTTATTACCGAAAATGCCCGTCGAGAGTCAACGTTTTTGAAAGCGACTTTAGCGGAAATAGCATACACCGCAAACATAAATCCACATGCAAGCGCAAGGATTACGCCTGTCAATGTCCTCGCGGCTGTAAGATCTGCTTTATAATACATTACACCGGTCACGCCGATTATCGAAAAAATCATGCCAAGCCAGAAGCGCCTGCTTCTCGCAAGAGGTCTTTCGTCCAAAAAGAAAATCAGCGAGAAGAATGCTGTCCATATTACAGATGATTTCATAAGCATAACTAAAAGCGGCGGATCGATATAATAAAACGCCATAGTCATAAGTGTTTGCATCGCCAGATTCGCACAAGCGGGACCTGCTGCTTTGCGCCATAAACTTTTTTCAAATGTGTTTTTTCTGATCGATAAGATGAGGACCGGGAGCAAAAACAGGCAGGCTGCCAGGTATCGAAGAAAATTCTGAGTCCATACATCAAGATAACCTGTCAGATACTCTATGAAAATCGGCCCGAACGACCAGAAAAGAAGCGCGGCCAGGCTTGCAAAAGTGGCTGTGATATCGATTCCTTTTGTGTCTTTATGCTCGTTCACGAAAATAACTCGAATTCAATCCCTGTTTATTCCATCATTTCAACAGCTATTTTAGCGACCTCTTCGCGAGCAATCTTTTTTGCCAAAGGCTGAACCAATTCGCGAAGAGAACTGCTGATTTGCGCGAGTTTTTCTCTGTCGTCAAGCAAGGAATCAATCACATTAACAATCGGTTCCACCGAGCGGAAGTACGCCGGTCGCTGCTACCTCGAGAGTTGCGCTGCCGCTCGCTACTATCGTAAAATCAACGGAGACTGAAGTTCTTCCAACTGAATCAATCGCATATTTACATTCGAAACCGGGTAGTTGTGACATCTCTAAAGTTTTTTGACGCTTGTTGTTGACAGCGACTGTTACAAATCTCACTTCCGGGTGTTTCTTTTTTAATGCGAGAGCAATATGCTGCATGGGCTTCCATAGCGTTTTTATTTCCGCTTCACGCGATCCCGGCATAAGGGCAATCTTGTTAGTGACTCGTGGCTCGCGACTCGTGGTTAAGCCGTTAGCGCCGAGTTTGTCGAGTAATGGATTGCCAATAAAGACTGCATCAATTCCCCTGGATGAGAACCATTCCTGCTCGAAGGGCAGAATGCAGCAGAGTTTGTCGCAGGTTTTCCTGAGTTTACCGATACGCCATGCTCCCCAGGCCCAGAGTTGAGGCGCGACGTAAAACAGAGTTTTTATACCGGCCTGTTTGGCCGCTTTTGCAACGTGAAAATTAAATGCAGGGGAATCGCAGACAATCACAAGGTTGATTTTATTACTTGTGAGGAATTTTTTTATTCTTTTGATGAGTTTGTGGAAATAAGCGATGTTTGCCAAAGCATTGTAAATCATCGATGCTTTTTCCACAGTGTTTTCGAGCAGCTCACAGCCTGCGCCAGCCATTTTAGGCCCGCCTGCGCCGACGAAATCGATAGCTGCGCCGGTGTTTTTTAAGGCGCCGATTAAATTAGCACAATGGGCGTCTGCGCTGGGCTCAGCGGCACTGATAAATACTCTGTATCGTTTCTTCGATTCTGACATGGCATGATTATAACGAAATGTGAAAAATTCTGAATAGTATTATAAATGAAAATGGAATAATTCTGAAAAGTCACCGAAATGCATTGACATAATGGCACAGGAGTGTATAATAATAGTGCCTGTCGGTTTTCCGGGCGGAATTTACTGAGGAAAAGGAGTTTAACATTTTCCTTCTTTTTAGACACTCGAAGTTATTGATGCATTTTTATGCATTTTTAATAATAGATCAAAGTCCCGTTCTGAGGAGATTGAAATGCAAAGGGAAGGAGATTCACGTCAATCCGGCGTAAAGCAGACGCGTGAAATTCGGTGTTCGTCTTGTTTTCTCACGAAAATTATAAGATCACTTAAACTATCCTGTATCTATATGAGCGTTGTTATATCTCTATTCTCAGGCTTTACGGAAGTTTCAGCTTTGGCAAGTCAGGAAGAAGCAGAATTGGTTGTGCCTGAAGGTTATTTGAGATATACAAGCTCTGACGGGTCGATGCCTATACCGGATATGGGAACTGTGACTTCGATGCTCACTATTTCTGACAAAGGTTTTATTAAAGATATAGATGTTCAGATTTACATTACTCATCCATTTAATGACGACCTCGATATTTACCTAATAGCTCCCGATGAAACGCGGATTGAGCTTGCAACAGACATTGAGCCATCGGGGTACGGCTATTTCAGTACGATTTTTGACGATGATGCGGATTTGGCAATTGCACAGGGCAGCCAGCCGTTCTTCGGGCGTTTCAGACCTGAAGGTCAGCTTTTCGATTTGTTCGATAAGAGCATGATGGGGATCTGGACTCTCGAAGTCTCAGATGACAGCGAAATCGGAACCGGAGAACTTATATCCTGGTCACTCATAATACGCAAGAAATTATGTCCGCCTGTTGTTCGAAGCGAACCTCGCGGAACAGGTGAGACTTGTGAGAGCATATTTCTGGACGATGTAGGGACTCTCACAACGTATGAAGTAAATGTACCGCAGTCAATACCTGAGTTCGGGATCCTCCAATCCCAACAGATTATCGATGACTTTTACGAGATTGAGGATGTGAATGTCTTTATTGATATTCAGCACGACAATGACTCCGAAATTGGTGTTTCTCTTATTGCTCCGGACAATACACGCGTAGAATTATTCGAAAATATCGCGTATTCAGGAGCAGATTTTAACGATACAGTTCTGGACGACGAGGCATCTGTATCGATTGTTGACGGCTCAGCACCGTTTTCGGGTATATTTAAGCCCGAAGGCAGACTTGCTGATTTTGACGGCAAGAATATATACGGGACATGGACGCTTGAAGTCACAGACGACTCCAACGGAACTTCGGGTACACTGAATTCATGGTCACTGATTACAGATCTCACGGACATTGCGTTTTATTCAGAATGTGCTCTCGATTCAGACTTTAATAATATTCTGGCAAACAGCGGCTGGACGACTGAGAGGAGCCCGGCTTTCTGCGGCCTTGATCCGAATCAGCAATATTGGTATCGTGCAAAAGCCAGAGAGTTGCTTACATGGACGCAAAATAGCAGGGAAGATTTCGAAACCGGGACATTGACAAATACGATAGTTACCGACGATGGGGACGTGAAAATTTCTCCCAGTGCAGTAAATTTGGATTACCAACCGGTCACGGCTATACAAAATCCGAGTTTCGAGAGTCCCCTGGGATGGTATACTGAAAGAAATAGTCCTTATATAGCGATGCTTTTGGCACCGAAGGAGGTATGGGCTTCCGATGGTGACCTGTCAGCAGCTATCGTGTTCAGCTATGACAACGGTATATATTTCGGCGGCGATTATGCCGCTTTTACACAGAGCGTAAACTGGACGAATGTAGACAGGCTTATGTTTGATTACAGCTGTTATGCGTTTAACCGCTTTAGCGTAAACGTCTTTATCGGGGGAACAAGTGTATGGCAAAGCACACCGGGTGACAGTGAGGAAGTACATCTCGATCAGACTGTAGATGTTTCGGATATTACAGGCACTCAGGATTTGAGATTGTCAGTTGAATTCAATTACGATAGTTTTGCGTTCTTTGACGCATTCTTCTTCTGGGACAATTTCCGCACATACAAAAAAGAGGAGCTTAACACGAGGGTTTCAGGAAGTATGATTTCCGAGCCTGTAGCTATTAACAGTGAAGATACGTGGAATACAATATTATTCGACTCCGAAATTCCGGAAGGAGCAAGCCTGACAATAGATATTCTGCCCGAAACAGGTTCGGAGCCAATCGAGGGATATGCAGATATACAAAATAATACAGATATCAGCGGTTTAAATGAAAGAATAATAAGGCTGCGTGCGAGTTTTTTGTCAGCAGAAGATATATCGATCAGTCCCGTTTTGCATGCCTGGGCAGTCAGATATGCCTCCGTTGCGGGCGAAAGTAACTGGTCGAATATTGTCTCGTCGCATTAAAGAGCAAAGTAACACCATAATACGATGAAATTAACTCAGCTTCAGATAATTGCGGGAGTATATTACTGCAAAATCTTAACTCGTTGACGAGCCAACTCGTGAATCAGCTATTGTCTTCGAGCAGCTTTCTGAGATACTCGTTTTCCCGCCTGGTTGCTTCGAGGTCAAAGACCTGGTATTTTATGCATACACGCAGGTAATCGAGCGATTCCTGCAAACTGTTTATGCTTTTTTCCAGCTTCTTCCGATTTGCCTGTGCCTGTTGTGCGAGCTGAGCCAGCTTTTTGTGTTGAGGATCCGCCGCTTCTCCAAATTCCTTGACCAGTTCGTTGAGTTTGTCTTCCAGGTTTGATTCGTCCATCCAATCACTCTCCTCTATGTCCATTCTCCGCAGTACTTGCTACGAAGGATGAAAATGCCTATACTTTTCATCACCCTGATTTATGTGGATATCCCCCGAAGCCACACGATTAAGAACAATAACGCAAAAGCTGTACCGGTA
>JARRRJ010000165.1:0-16066 GCA_037380865.1 Sedimentisphaerales bacterium | reverse complement strand
TCGCGAGAAACTGATTGATTTTGTAAAGACAAATTACCCGCAATCCCTCCCGAGATTCAGAGCTGAAATGGAACCTCCAGATACTCAAAACAAGACTTCGAACAGAAGGACGAGCACAAAAGCAAAAACAAAATAGCATCTGTTCAGGCTGGACATGGTGCTGTTTTATCCCGGAGTATTAATGGCTTTGGCGAAAAAGCGATTCGATATAATAAGGCGATTATGGAGAAGGCTTCTCAAACTTCTGCGTCTCTCTCCTCTTTCACTTGCTGTCAAATGCCAGTTGATGTTTGGCCTGGCGGTAATTCTTACTCTGGTTCTTGCATTGATTTTGCCCTATATATGGATGCAGCAGTTGGTTAAGAAAGGCTACCTCGATACGGAGCGCGCAAAGACGGAGTTATTATTCTCGCGGCACTTTCAAAACAACGCAGGGACTGCTATCCTGCCTCTCGATAGTACCGGCAAAGTAATAGATCCGAATAATCCGCTAGTCCGGTGGATTCGTTTCACCAGTGAAAATGTTCTCGATCAGCAGCAGGTTAAGGAATTAAGTCAGAATCAGTATCAGGCTGTGAGAGAACTCTTGGAAGAAGAAAATAAAAGTGACATAATTAAAATCGAAAAAATAGACGGCATTCATTACTGCAGCTACATTCGCTTGCTCAGGGCCACCGATAACTGCATGAGCTGCCATAACGAACAGGAGCCTGCCGGAGCGTTTCTCCAAAATGAATTGATAGGAGCTATGATAAGCCTGCATCCCGTCAGCGAAATTATCGACACGAATCTGCTTAACTGGGTCTGGCTCACGACAGCCGGACTTATAGCCGGGACCGGAGCGATCATCACCTTCTACTGGATCACGCAAAGAGTCATTCTTCGACCAATCAGGCAGCTTCGCGCAATGGCAAATAACGTCTCCGAAGGCAATCTCGACATTAGAAGCAAGATCAAAACAGGCGACGAATATGAAAAACTCGCTAATGCGTTCAATCATATGCTTGACGGCCTTCAGGAAGCGCAGGAAAAACTGCGCAACGCTAACTTACAGCTTGACGGCAAAATATCTGAACTGTCTCAGCGCAACATCGAACTTTTCAAGGCTAATAAGCTGAAAAGCGAATTCCTCGCCAATATCTCGCACGAGTTCAAGACACCTCTCAATTCTATTCTGGGCTTCGCACAGGTTCTTAAAGAAAAACCTTTAACGCTCTCAAAAGATAAGGCCCAGAGATACGCTGACAACATAATTACCGGAGGAAACAGGCTGCTCAACATGATTAACGACCTGCTCGAGCTTGCCAAAACGAAAGCAGGAAAAATCGATCTGCATATAGAAAAAGCTTCGGTGCCGAAGCTTATTGACTCTGCCGTTTCAGCGTTTTCCCTTGAAACGAGAAAGAAGAAAATAAAAGTAAAAATCACAGCCGATGAAGATTTGCCGTTCCTCGTTTCCGATGCAGGCAAAGTCCAGCAGATAATATACAACTTCCTGAGTAACGCAGTGAAGTTCACGCCGTCGCGAGGTAGAATCGAGATACACGCGTTTCTCAAGGAAGATGACAAAACACTGCGCATCAAAGTAAGCGACACAGGCTGCGGCATCGCGCAAAACGACAAGGAAAAAATATTTGAAAAATTTGTTACTGCAGACGGTTCGCTTACCAGCGACAGTACGGGAACGGGACTTGGATTGGCGATAAGCGCAGAATTGGCTGTGCTTCTGGCCGGAAACATCGGCGTCGATAGTGAGCTCGGCAAAGGCTCAACCTTCTGGCTCGATATCCCGATTTCTCTTGCAAAAGAACCAGTATCTTAGCGCCCGCTTCTTGACCGCGGATTATCCAAGCTCGTATAGAATAATTGCCGTCGCAGCAACAGCGGCTGTCTCGGTTCTCAGAATTCTCTTGCCGAGGCTGAATGATTTTATTTCCCTGCTCCCTAACAGTTCAAGCTCCCTATCACTGAATCCGCCTTCAGGGCCTATAAATAAGGCTATTCTCTCAGCTTGAGACTTGTGACCCCGCAATATTTTCTTCAAAGAATCACAATTCTTGGTCGAACCCACAAGACAAATGTCATAATCATCCGCAGCTAACAGAGCTTCGGACAAGTCCGTCGGATTTCTGAGCAAGGGGATTTTGCCTCTTGAGGACTGCTCTGCTGCTTCCTCAATTATGCTCTCAAAGCGAGCAAGCTTTTGCTTTGTTATTTTTTCTGCTTTGCGAACAATGCTTCGTTCGGTGATAACAGGTATAAATTGTGTCACTCCGATTTCCGTGCATTTCTGCAATACGAATTCGAACTTCTCACGTGCGAGCAAACTTTGATAAAGTGTAATTTGCGTTCGAGGCTCTGATTCACATCGATTCTTGCTTATAATTTCCCCGACAATCTCTTTTGTCGAAATACTTAAGAGACGCGTTTGATACTCGAATCCTTTATTATCCAGCACTATTATCTGATTGCCTGTCTTCATTCGCAATACGTCTCGAATCTGGTGAACACGTGAATCGGAGATAATGACTCTTCCAGCCGAAATATCACTAATATCTACAAAAAAACGATGCATAAGAATTTTTCCTGAAACCAAACAAGATAGATGGCAATATATTATAAGATAAAAGAATTTTCTCAAAGTTCAAATTGCTCATGCGATTATCTTTTATTAGAATACAGACGAAAATTATTGTTCGGTTCGATACAGGAGACTATTGATGCGTTCAGGAAAAATTGTTCCATATTTATTCTCATGTTTGATTTCCATTGTTTTTATCAATCCCGCATTGGCTCAAAAACATCCGTTTTCAGTTCATGATATGCTTGCGATGGATCGGATTTCCGAGCCCCAGGTTTCACCCGACGAGCAACGGATTGTTTTTACATTACGCAAAACGGACCTTGAAGCAAATAAAGGCCGCACTGACCTGTGGTTAATAGGTACCGATGGAAACAACCTGAAACAGCTTACCACGCATCCCGATGCAGATTACAACCCAGTCTGGTCGCCTGACAGCCAAACGATTTTCTTTATATCCACCCGTTCAGGCTCGGCGCAGGTCTGGAAAATTCGCACCGACGGCGGCGAAGCACAGCAGGTAACTGATGAGCCGCTCGATGTCGCAAATCTTATCGCGAGCAAAGATGGCAATTACCTGGCCTTTACGATGGATATTTTTCCCGATACCAACTCCCCTGCCGCTACAAAAGAAAGGCTCGACAAAATCGAAGAGCAAAAAGCAACGGGAAAAATTTACGAAAGCGTTTTCGTGCGTCATTGGGACACATGGAGCGACGGCCGCCGCTCGCATCTTTTTGTCATGCCGTCTTCAGGAGGCAAGGCAATCGATTTAATGCCCGGGATGGACGCAGATACGCCTTCCAAACCCTTCGGTGGTACCGAGGAAATAACGTTCACACCTGACAGTAAATCGGTAATCTTTACCGCCCGCAACGCCGGAAGAGAGGAACCATGGTCAACTAATTTCGACTTGTTCCTAGCGCCAGTCGATGGCTCAAGAGCGTCGAAGAACCTGACAGAAGAGAATAAAGCATGGGATACAACTCCCGTTTTCTCACCCGATGGAAAAATCCTCGCATATCTGGCAATGGAAAGACCAGGCTATGAGTCCGACCGCTATAGAATCGTTCTGCGCGGATGGCCCGATGGAAATACGCGGGTTCTCACCGAAAACTGGGACAGAAGCCCTTCTTCACTGAGCTTCTCTAAAGATGGCCGGACAATCTATGCAACCGCGACGAATCTTGGCCAGGTTTCTCTATTCGCGGTCAATGTAAACTCAGGACAGGCACAGACTCTCGTAAAAGACGGCACAATAAGCTCACCTGCGCCTTCAGGCGACAGAATTGTCTACGCGATGAATAACATGTCATCTCCGACGGAACTTTACTCTGTCGATCCATCTGGTCAGGACGTGAAGCAAATTACTCATATCAATACCGAAAAAATCGCAGCGGCAAGCATGGGCGACTACGAGCAATTCACCTTCTCGGGCTGGTACAATGAAACTGTCTATTGCTATATATTAAAGCCGGCGGATTTTGATCCGGGTAAAAAATACCCAGTCGCATTCCTGATTCACGGCGGACCGCAGGGTTCTTTCGGAAACATATTTCACTATCGCTGGAATCCGCAGGCTTACGCCGGAGCAGGTTACGCCGTGGTCATGGTCGATTTCCACGGCTCGACAGGTTACGGCCAGGAATTCTGCGATTCCATCCGAGGCGACTGGGGCGGAAAACCTCTCGTGGACTTACAGAAAGGTCTCGCAGCAGCACTCGAACGCTATCCCTGGATGGACGGCGATAAAGTCGGTGCCCTCGGAGCTTCGTTCGGAGGCTATATGATTAATTGGATCGAAGGAAACTGGCCCGACAGGTTCAAGTGCCTGGTTAACCACGACGGCGATCTCGATGAGCGCATGGCATATTTCGATACCGACGAGCTATGGTTCCCCGAGTGGGACCATGAGGGAACGCCCTGGAACAACCCGGAAGGCTACGAAAAGCAAAGTCCGGTGAATTTCGTCAAGAATTGGAAAACCCCCATGCTGGTAATCCATGGCGGCTACGATTTCCGCGTCGCAGACACTCAGGGACTCGGCACTTTCAACGCCCTCCAGCGTCTCGGCATTCCAAGCAAATTGTTATATTTCCCTGACGAAAGTCACTGGGTCCAAAAACCCGCAAACTCAATCCTATGGCACGAAACAGTCTTGAACTGGCTCGACCAGTGGTTAAAATAGTTGGCGGATTAGTGCACGTCACCATTTGGAGAATTTTTTGCGCCGACAGGCATTTTCTATCCGAGACGGGCTGTGAGAACGCCGGTTTGTGGAGCTTAAAATTGAATTTGCTTGACAAATTGGGGGGAAGTTTTGTATAATCCGGGTAAGTCTTCTTATTTTTCTGAGTCAACCCACTCTTTTAGCGTCTAATTTAGGTCAAATCGACTTCATACTCAATAAAAATGTGCTCGATGAGCAGGATAAGCAGGAAATCGACAGGTATGTCCGCGATACCCTTCAGTCCCTGCTCAACGAAAGGAATCTTGCCAATGTAGGGAGATATGTGGAAGCTCTTGTCGCAAGAAGAGGCGATAAGCCCCAGTACGTCCAGGCGTTTAACGATTCGGTCGAGAAACATGTAAGTGAAGCGTTTGCAAGCGCCAAAAGTTTAAGGCCGGCGAAGAGGCAGACGGCTATAACAGCAAACCTGCTGATTCTCCTTGATAAGCTCGCGAATGTTCGATTTGCTATTCTGGCGATGAACCAGCTTGACAATGAGAATGTAGTTGTACGCTACTGGGCAGTTCAATGCCTGACGAATCCCGAGGTAATAAACCAGCTGAACGCCGGAGACGCTCCCAATCCGAATCTTGCCCGGGAGATAACAACAAAATTCAAAGATATGGCGCCGAAGAGCAACCCTGAAATATTAAATCTAATGGCGAGGTACGCAGCGGCTATCCAGATTCCGCAGGGACAGGAATTATTGCTTCAGATAGCCGACCAGAGAATCAAGAGTTATGCCGACAACAAAGTGACAGGGGAGTTTACAGACGCGACAATTCTCAAGCTGCTCGATAGTAAAATCTCGAATCCATCGCAAAATACAGACGTTCCGGCACTGGCTCAGCGATTCGCGCAACTGTATTCTTATGTGATACAAAAATACGTCCGAAACAAAGATAAGCTTAGTGAAGTACAAAAGAATCAATTGATCACAGTCATAGTCGAGATCGAAGACAAGTGCATCAAGAATATGGTCGGCGCACAGACAGAGATGCGTAAAGCCATCGAGCAGGATCAAATGACGGCGCTTATGAGCGAGCACGACAAACTTCTCGGCAGCGATACAGCAGAAGGCCAGTTACCTGCGAAGTATCATTTCAATTACGGCAAGACCAATACAGGCGCGACAAGAACAGCGCCTCTGACTTTGCCCAATCCGGCATAAAAACCAGTCAGCTTAAAACGGATTCGCTTGCACAGCCGGTCAGACAAGTCTGACTCATCTGAGTTGTCCGACGACTAGCTGCGAAACCGATAGACGGTAAACGATTCTTCAATATACTTGTTACAGTTCGAAATGCTCTTCTTGGAATTGTCCGCCGATGCCGCTCGGACCTATGCTCAGAAGTGGTGCCGCTGAAGGGTTATGTGACATGGAATGAAGATTTCTTTGATTGCGGCGTTTTTGCGAAATCGTGTCACGAATATGCTCGAACTCTTTCAGACTTCGCGTCCCTATGTAGCGGCAGAGGTTCGCCCATTGCGCCGGGTCTATCCCTTCGGAAAGCGTGCACCATACTCCTGTTTCAGCAACCGAAGGTTCGGAAAATAAAAGGCCCTGGGATACCATAAGCTTTTCTCCTTAAAAACAACCAACTCAATTATTATTTAAGAAGGGCTTCGGTTTGACGTGCCAAATCAGAGGTCGGTTCCACCCTTGGAACAACTAGCCGAGAGAGTAATGCGTGACGCAAATAATGTCAAGAAAAAATTATAGAGTTTAGAGTCCCTAAAATTGAAAGCGACTAAAGAAGTTACAGGGTGGGGTTCTGTCCCGCCATCTATTTATCGATGAGGCAAGCCCCACCCTGCACGTGGCTCAAATCAGGCAATATTAACGGACCTTTTGACATGGCGTCTTCTGCTGAGAATTTTTCGGCCGTTCCTGGAGCCTGTCCTTTTCAGAAAGCCGCTCTTTCTATGTCTCTTGATTTTACTCCAGCGATGGTTTTCCATACTTTTGACCCTCAAAATTAACGAATTCCAGAAACTTTGCGGCATTTTATCAACAACTTTTATTTTGTCACCACAAATCTTTCCAAATGTGAAAAATATTCTCAGAGTATCCGCCTGACAAATTCCCGGTTCATCCGGGGCTTAGGGGAATTGCTCAATCTTGTATTCGCAATTGCTCAATTCAATTAAGATTCAGGTTTTTGTCTTGTCGCAATTAATGATTTGACGTAATATTTAAAGACGGTTAACAGGAAGATTCAAAATTATCGCCACTTGTGAAAGGAAGAATTTATGTTTGAGACGCTGGATAAAATGATGCTTGCCGGCCTGGGAGCAATTTCGATGACCCGCGAGCGAGCAGAGAAAATCTTCGATGACTACGTCAGCCGGGGGAAGGCTGAGAAGGAGAATCGCACGGGATTTGTAAAAGCAGTAATGGATGCAGCTGACAAGAACCGTGAAGAGCTTGAGAAATTGGTTTCCAAGCAGGTTCGAGAAACTGTCGAACACCTTAATTTACCAACGAAAGACGATCTGGAGCGTCTTGAGCAGAAGATCGATAAACTTTCAAGTAAGGGATCATAACCCTGATGTTCAAGCTGCGGGGTACGTTCGACCGTATTCGATTCTACCGCCATCTGATGGCTGTACTGGCGAAGTACGGCTTCGGAGAAGTTGCAGACGCTTTTCGCTCGCGTTTATCGATAAGAATCGGAGAAAAAACCGGGCCGGTACAGCCTAAGGGAGATGTCAAAAGAGGCAACCGCCCGGAGCACCTGCGCCTCGCGCTTCAAGAGCTCGGCCCCGCGTTCGTCAAGCTTGGACAATTGCTCAGCACACGTCCTGACCTCCTGCCTAATGAATACATCAAGGAATTAGAGCTCCTGCAGGATCAGGTGGCACCTGCGCCTGCTGAAAGAATAATTGAACAGATCGAGGAAGAGCTTGGTTCAACCATTGATGATATTTTTCAGACTTTTAACCACGAGGCGCTTGCGGCCGGGAGCATTGCACAGGTATACCGTGCTGCAACAAATGAAGACCAGGACGTGGCGGTAAAGGTGCGCAGACCTGGAATTGTCGAGCAGATTCGCATCGAATGCGAAATTCTGCGTGATCTGGCAGGCATTTTGAAGAATACCATTTTCGAGAATGAATCTATTGACGTTGAAGAAATGGTAGCTGAACTAACTGAAGCTATCACCAAGGAAACAGACCTGGCCAACGAAAGACGCAACCTGCAGCGTTTCACTATCCTTTTCGCAGAAGACGAGACAGTGCATATTCCTACTGTTTACGAAGATTTGTGCTCGAACGGCGTTCTTACCATGGAGTTTATTGATGGCATAAAACCCACGGACAAAGAAGCTATCGCAGAACGCGGTCTCGATCCCAAGCTGCTCGCTCTGCGAGGAGGAGAATTTATTCTCAGGCAGATGTTCGAGTACGGTTTTTTTCATACGGACCCTCACCCGGGAAACTTTTTGGTACTTCCCGAAAACGTTCTGGCTCCGATAGATTTCGGACAGGTTGCAAGGCTTTCCGTGCAGGACAGGAGCTTTTTTAATGACATCGTCCTTTCGATAATTGACAGAGATGCGGAAAATATCGTTCACCGCCTGGAGCGGGACGATATGATTTCCGAAAAGACGGATATCCATAAGCTGACCACAGATACCGAGCAGCTTATAGATGCCTACCATGATTTCAGTCTTAAAGACATTCCATTCGGAATGATAGCTATCAAGACGTTCGATTTGTTTCGAAGTAACCATGTGCATCCGCCGACGCAATTCACTTTGATGATAAAAAGTATGATGACAATAGAATCGCTTGCCATCTCGCTCGATCCGAATTTCAGACTAATAGAAGCATTAAAACCTTACGCAAGACGTTCCAACCTTCGTGATCTTGAGCCCCAAAAGATGCTGCGCAATCTTCGCAAAGTTATGCATGAAGTTGGTGACCTGGCTGCCAAACTCCCTGAAGACCTGAATACGGTCGTAACCAGAATTCGCCAGGGTAAGTTTAGACTTCGAATTCATCATGAACACCTGGAGAATTTGGCAAAAACTCTGGATAAAAGTTCGAATCGTATCAGTTTTGCATTAATCATTTCTGCGCTGCTTGTAGCTTCGAGCCTGCTCGTATCACAGGAAGGAATAGTTCTCGGGCTGATCAGCTATCAATCAATGGGTGTGATAGGTTACATTATCGCGGCTATTATCGGAATCTGGCTTGTTGCGTCTATAATCCGCAGTCGGAAGTTCTGAATTGCGGTCTCACTCATCGACAGTTTTGTCAGAAACCATCAGAGCCGAGTTTTTCCACCCAGTCCAGTTTGTTGTATTTACTTAAGTTTGACAGTATTGCGACACCTTTTTCTTCTGCGGGAAGATTCTTATAGGCTTCGGTCCCGTTTTGGGAGACATAATCCTGTAAAGACATGACATCTGCCATCATTTGAAAAGAATACGTCTTCACTTTATTGGATTCACAGTACGCACGCTCCTGCTCGTAAAGGTTTGTAATAAAAGAGTCGTTTTCCTGCGTTCCTGTCAGAGCAAGTCCTATCAGCGCCGAATATCTTATTCGATCAATGACTTTTTCTTTAACCTGAAAGGCAGGAAAATTATTGGCGAAATCTTTGTCTATCCAGTTCTTTGCCATCTCCTGCGCTCCGTCACTGGTGGCGCAGCTCCTCATAATCTTACTTGCGGCCTGACCTCCGATATAGCCCAGGTACGAGATGCTTTCCACCTTGCCCAGAAGTTTCACGTAAGTATCCAGGTTCCAGGAATCATCCCTCTGGAAATATTCGAGAAGCGCATAAACCGAATTCGGGTCATCGCTGATGTAACCTATAGTCCTTGCAATATTGTGCCAATAAGGCGCATACTTTTTATCACGGAGCATCTTATGGAGAACGGGAACCTGGTCTTTGCTGACATTGTTCCTTGCTATCGAATACGGCATAGCATAAAGTTCCACGTACTTGTCCAGCTTCTGCTGTCTGGAACAGCCGGCGAGTATGAAAATTGAAAAACAAATCTGAATAATTAGAATCTTATTCATGCTGCTGTTTTCAGTAAAACCAAACTGAATAAATAAAAACCTTCGGATTATGTATATTTTATCGGAATATTACAAAAAATAAATTACGCTTTTTGTTTAAGGCTTGTTTTTTATTCATGCCGCAGAGGACAAGCGACCTATAGGTAATTATTGTGGGCATATTTGCGAAGTGACTGACCATAAGCGGCAATAGAAAACCAAGCAGAATTCCAAACAAGCCTCCCGATAAAGTCATAATAAGGCTTTCGGAAAGGAATTGAACTATAATATCGCGTTTTCTCGCACCGAGCGCCCTTCTTATGCCTATCTCGCGGGTTCTTTCACTGACTGTCGCAAGCATAATGTTCATAATTCCGATGCCTCCGACGATGAGCGAAATGGCCGCTATCGAACCAAGAACGACACTGAAAATCCGCTGGGAAGTTTTTGCCTGGCGCAATAATTCGAGAGGAACTAATATTCGGTAATCCTGTTTGTTTTCATGGAGGCGTCTAAGAAGGCCGTCGACTACGTTGCGCATCGGTGCCACGTCGTCTATAGATCTAACTTTCACAGTGATTTTCTGCAGTTCGACTTTTTCGTAACTCGAAGCACCGCTCGAATAGCTGTATTGAATTTCGGAAAACCTGCTGCGCGACGTAGTTATCGGAATGTAGATAGAACCGACTTCCTCGGTATTGACTTTATTCTGTTGCATAGACAAATCTGTGGTGACGCCCATATCAGGTGACGGCGCAGAACCGACGACTCCGATTATTCGATAAACATGTCCCTGTATGTGAATGTCCCTTCCGATTGGATGATCGAAACCGAACAGTGACGAGATTACGCGCTCATCCACGACGCAGACAGCGCTTTCCTGGTTGAGGTCTATGCTGCTCAGGAACCGACCGCATATAGTATTCAGAGCGGATATGCTCGGATACCATGGAATTGTGCCGAGCACTTTTACCGCCGCTATGCGATTCTTGTAGCGAGCTTTGCAGTCCAGTTCTCGTACGGGAACTATAACCTCGACGCCTGGTATCGTGTTCTTTATTGACTCGGCATCTTTATAAGTCAGGCCGTACTGATTTACTCTTGTCCTCTGCTGCTCCTGTTCCTTGCTTTGCGTGACAGGCTCGATAGTTTCGATAATCAGGTTCATGCTACCAAGCCTGGCTATTGCATCCTGTGCCGCCTGGCTGGCACCTTCTCCGATAGCGAGCATCGCAATCACTGAGCATACTCCGAAAATAATTCCGAGCATTGTGAGCATAGTCCTTAGCCTGTGGAGCCAGAGACTCTTTACGCCCAGCCTTACGATTCTTGAAATATTCTGTATGTTCATGGAACGTGCTCAAACTGGCTTCATCAAGGCTGCTCCTGCTCTTCAGTCGGAGTTGTCTTTTCCATAAGAGCCTTTTGTATTATTTCTTCCGTTTGCGGGCTTTCGTTTCCTGCCGGTTCGGGCTGGTCTTCTGGTGCAATTTGTTCTCTTTCTTCAACTTCTTCCTGTGTTTCCGACGATTCGGACTCACCCTCAGGTTCCGTCGATTCAGTCTCACTCCAGCGAGGAGGCGCAAAGAGGACTTTTTCGCCTTCGGCCAAACCATCTCTTATCTCGACAAAATTATCATTGAATAAGCCTATTTCCACTGTGCGCTTTTCCAGACCCTTTTCTGTCATTACATAACATACTCTTGTTTTATTTCCCTCCTCTGCAACGACCGACTGAATCGGCACGTACAAAACGTCTTTCAGCTTATCTATTATGATTTCGACTTTCGCTGTCATTCCCGTCCTTAAAAAGTCGTTCTGGCCCTCGATACTTACGTCTGTCGTATAGACCTTGACGCCCGCCTGCAAATAGCTCGACTGCGAATCCGCCAGGGGAGACTTTTTGAGCACTTTACCTGTCAGTATTTTTTCGGGGAAGGCAGTTGTTGTAATCTGTGCGGGCTGATCTATCTGAATCTTATTTATCCACGTCTCCGGCACCTGAATCTCCACTTTCATTTTACTCGTATCAGGTATCACGATAAGGGGATAGCCGCGAGGCACTTCCGCACCCTGCTCAATCTGGTACATCACATAATTCTGAAGACTCGAATAATATACCACCTGTCCCGGACATGGCGCTTTTATCTGACACGATTCTATCTGCTCGTTAATCTTTTCAAGCCGCTCTTTGCGCGTTTTAAGCGAAGACTCCGAGCTTGAGAGCCTTACCTGGGCCTGTGACAATTTCGAGCGCGCACTGCTTTCCGCACGCTCGAGTCCCAGTTCAGCTTCCTTATAGTTGCTCAATAGCTGTTCCACCTGCTTGGGAAATTCGAACTTCTTGAAAAGATCGAAAGATATTTGGATTTTTTCGATGCTGAGTTCCTGGCGCTTTACCGTGAGTTTAGATTCGTTAAGCTCGTTTTCAGACGCGTAATTACTGTCAAAAAGTTTTTGTTTGCCTGCGAGATTGTACTTTGCTTTTTCAAGGTCTTCTTGTGCCAGCGTGATGCTGCTTGTCATATCGAGCATTTTCTGTGAAGCTTCACAGAGCGTATTGGAATCTTCAATTTCCCGGAGAATCGCATCTGTATCCATACAATATGAAGGATCCTTTTCCAACTGATCTATGATTGCCTCTGAAGCCTGCTCTCCCATATATTTCTGCAAGTCCATCATAGCGAACTTGACCTTCATTTTAGCCGCATTAATGTCGCTTTCATTCTGCTTAATCTGGATATCATGATTTTCCTTTGCTTCTGTAAAACTTGCCTCAGCGTTAGCAACATCTATCTCCGTTTGCGGGAGCCTTTCCACAAGATCCGACGAATCCATTTCAATGAGCACTTTACCGTTATTCACATCTTCCTGCGTGATCGTTGTTCCCTCAGGCACGATGTTGACTATGCTTGTGCGATACTCGACCGAAGATTCTATCGTAACCTGCTTAATCGACTTTATACTGCCGCTCTCGATAACACTGATAGTTAAATCCCCCCGCTTAACATCGTATAACTCGATGTCAGAGTACTGATTTGAACTCCCCGAACGCAATTTCCTGAATCCGAAAACACCCGCGATAATGATTGGGATCATCAAAACAAGAAGTATCACGTGCGCGTTTTTCTTCTTGCCGGTCGATTTCTTCATCATTTTTCCTGCATTTTTATTTTCCATGTCTTCTCAGCCTTAAAAGAACACAGTAAAAAACTCCTTCATGCAAAATCCGCGCGTCTTCCAGCGTCTTTTTTGCCTCATTCACCTTCACGGAAGCTCCTTTTTCGCATTTTTTGCATAGAATTTCCTTGCTCTACCTTATATAAGTCGCAGGATAGGTGAAAGTGTTACGTTTTTTTCACGATTTTTTTAAAAATTCTCGTAGAATTCCGGATTTTTCCGAAAATTGTGCGGAATCGAGTAAGATAATCGTTTCGGACCTGTTCGGACGATACTTTTCTATGCGTCTTCAGAAGGGATATCTTCGCGGATTTGAGGTTTCCGGCGACATTTTAACTCTTCCCTATTCCAACTGGTGTCAGAATCACCACTTCGTAGCCTTCCTTACAATTTGGTGTCAGGCTCTATTAGATAAAATTCTGCGTCGCGATAATAGCATATTGCCCTGGCCTTTTCAGGCGGATTCAGGCATTCGACAGTTTTCCTGACATGTACACATGTACCAAACCAACCCGCCATACCACTCAAGACCCTTGAGAAAAGGAATACATAAGGCCTTGCAGATTCGTTTCCCACAACTGATAGGTCTGTAGTCATTATCGCTGAGATTGATTTGAATATCACCCGAATCATAAACAACTGCCCCAGGTATTCCCTACTACTCGAAACTTAATATCGTAACGTCGTTCCTGACTTGACATCTATACTATAGCTTCCAAGAAAAAACTCTGTCGACACTTTTTTATTGTAGCAGTGCCCGGTAAAAATAAGCCATTCAATTCATTTTAATTCGACTCTTCCTTCAAAAAGACCAAAACTCACTTTTATATAACGCATGTTCGAACGAGAAGGTGGAAAATAATTTCTGCGATTTCCGGGACACTGTTATGTGCTCAAATTATGAGTGGAACGCAAGACGAGGATTTTTTGCCATTGCATGGATGAAAGACGTCTCGAACTTTTAAGATTACTTGACGTACGCTTATACAAAAGAAATGTATAGCCGTGAAATACGTTTCTACGCAATAGTGTCATATTAAGTGTTTTATTCTGCAAACTACGGCGATTTGCTTTGTTGTTCGTGTGCTTCGCGGAATAATTCACATGAGAGCGATGGGAAAAGAAATGAGTGAAAAAAAGAAACACAGTAATTCGTGGTCTTCCATAATTCTTATCGGAGCAGTCGTTGCGGCGGGAGCAATTGTCACAACCCTAAAGAAGCCATCCATTTCAGAATATGTCAACAAATCAGGAAACATTGTCGTACCTCAAGAGAGTTCATTCTCCAAATGGTTTGGCAAAGAAGCTCCTGATTTCACTGTTACAGACACCGAGGGAAACACACACAGCCTGAGCGATTACCGGGGCAGGAATGTCATGGTGGTTTTCTGGGCAACCTGGTGCCCTCCCTGTAACGCGGAAATCCCTCACCTGAAGGAGCTTAGAAAGCAGGAAAGTGAGGATAAACTTGCCATCCTGGCTATATCATCGTCCGAAAATAACGAAACAGTAAAGAGCTTTGTCAAGGCTAAGGAAATAAACTACACTGTGGCAACGCAGGGAAACGCCTATCTGCCGGGTCCGTTTAGCAACGTGCAATACATACCGACCTCCTTTTTTATAGATCCTGATGGCAGAATTAAAACCGTCGTGGTACAATCATTAACTCTGGAACAAATGAAGACTATACTGGAAGCCAAAACAACGGTAAATGACAGCACTGATTCATAAAAAGAGGAAGGCTATAAAAGGTATCCTCGCTCAGCTCTATGACAGGTATAATCACAGAAACCTGATAAAGCCTGATCCCTTACAGTTCGTTTATAATTATTCCGGAAACAGAAACAGGGAAATCGCGGGTCTGCTCTCGGCTTCACTTGCGTACGGACGCGTAGAGCAAATACAAAACAGCCTGACCGGACTCTTTGGAATTATAGGAGAAAATCCCTATGAGTTCGTAGTGGATTTTACCGAGGCCGAACGAAAAAAACTCCGTGACTTCAAACATCGTTTCAATACTGGCGATGACATTTCCGACCTGCTTGAATTGCTGAAAAGGATTCTCCTGGAGTACGGCAGCATAGAAAACTACTTTTTACAGGGATACGACGATTCGCACGAGAACATAATTCCGGCTTTATCGGCTTTCTCTGATTCCCTTTTGGGAATTCACGCTTCGGAACATAAAGGAGAAATGGCTCGCGGCCTGGAGTACCTCCTAGTTTCGCCTTCCAAAGGAAGCGCATGCAAGAGAATGAACCTGTTTTTGAGATGGATGGTGAGGGATGATGAAGTCGATGCCGGTATCTGGGAATCGATAGATAAGGCAAAGCTCATAGTGCCTATCGACGTACACATGAGAAGGCTGTGCAGATTCCTCGGATTCCATAATAAAAACACTGTTACCTTAAAGACAGCAATCGAAATTACAAAACATTTTGCTGAATTGGAGCCATCCGATCCGGTAAAATATGATTTTGCTTTGAGCAGGATTGGAATCGTCGAAAACTGCGATGGAAAATATGGTTCAGCCTGTCAGTCCTGTGAGCTTGATGTATTCTGTAAAGAAAGATGATACAAAAACATACCTTGGAAGATATATGACAGAATCGAACGAAAAAATAAAGATTTTATTTTTATGCACTGGAAACGCGTGCAGGTCTCAGATTGCAGAGGCTTGGGCAAGGCATCTCAAAAGTGACACAATTGATGCATATTCAGCGGGAATAAGGCCCATTGGCGTCAGTTCAAGGGCTATAAGAACCATGGCGGAAGCGGGAATTGACATTTCAAATCATACGTCCAAACACATAAATGATCTCCAGGGCATCGATTTCGACTATGTGATAACTTTGTGCGACAACGCCGCTGAAAATTGCCCCGTGTTCCCGGGTAAAGCGAAAGTCATACACAAACCCTTTAATGACCCGTACTTCGCGACGGGAACCGATGACCAGGTCATGGCGGAATTCAGAAAAGTGCGCGAGCAGATAAAGCATTTCATAGAAACTCTCCCCGAAAGCCTGGAAGACAAAAAAGAGGAAATTTAGAAAGGAAAA
>JARRRJ010000164.1:0-5208 GCA_037380865.1 Sedimentisphaerales bacterium | reverse complement strand
GCCTGTCAATATACGGCAGGAGTTTCAAAGAGGCCATGTCATATTGCGGCCCGTTGAATTTCCTTGCAATCGTACCTGCTTTTATCGCGATGCTTCCCGTAGTAAAACTTAACTGGTATTGGGCGATGGTTCCGATTACCAATATTTCATTAGCGACAAGAGAGCTTATAAAAGGCACGATGGATTATGAAATGTTTATTGCAATTTTCGGCTCAAGCTTTATCATAGCTGCAGGCCTGCTGTTTTTCAGTACCAAGTGGTTCGAGCGCGAATCAGTGCTTTTCAGACAATAGAAGAATTAGAATTATGAATAAAAATGTTGCTGCGATAATATGTGCCGCTGGTTCGGGAACCAGGTTTGGCGGAAAACGAAAGAAGCCATTTGTCGACGTTGCGGGCAGAGCAGTCTTTCTGCGAAGCGTCGAGCTTTTCGCCAATAGAAGCGATGTGAAGCAAATCCTGCTTGCTATCCCGGAAGATGAAGAGGAGCTTGTGAATGTCAAATGGGGGCCGAACCTGAAGTTTTTCAACGTCTCGATTTACGTCGGAGGCGACGAACGCTTCGACACAGTCCGCAAAGGACTCGACCTCATAAAGGACAATATCGACGTAGTCGCTATTCATGATGCGTGCAGATGCTGTGTTACGGAGGAAATAATCGAAGCCTGCATCGAAGCGGCGATGGATTCGGGAGCGGCTATTCCCGCCTGCCCCGTTACGGCGACACTAAAGCAGGTCAACGAAGAAGATAAAATGATAGAAAAAACCGTTGACAGGGCGGGTTTATACGAAGCCCAGACGCCGCAGGTTTTTGCCGTGAAGATGATTAAGAAAGCGTATGAGAACCTCAAGCATCTTGATAAAGTCAAAATCAGCGATGACGCACAGCTTGTCGAAGCGATAGGCCTGAAAGTCTCGATTGTCGAAACTGATTCATCGAATATCAAGATTACACGCCCGAGCGATATCCCGATAGCCGAAGCAATACTGAAATCCAAACCCAAAAAAATCCCCGAAGGCCCCGCGGGTCCGTATATCGAAGCGCAATGGTAAGTACCTGCTATTAAACGACTTGCATTCACGCCCTTGAAACATCTTGGCCTGCTTTGTCTGGAATATAAAAATCATAAAATTCCTTGACAAATCGGGGCAAGATAGATAAAATAGGAGTTATAGGAAAGGTGTGCCCGCGCATAGCAGGGCCCTCAGATTTCCCAGAAGGGAATTGCGAACGGAAAATCAAATTCTATGCCAGCACGGCCATTTAGGAGTCAGGGTATGAAGTTTCATGGAATTGTGTACTTGTCTGCGTTTTTGTTACTAATTGCAGGACAGGTTTTTGCGTCCACTACTGTAGATTTAACGACAGAAGGCAGTTACGGTATGATAGGTACCGGAAAATTCTATCAGTATGTGATTGATACAGCCGGGGGCACAGGTCTTATTGATTCTTTTCTTCGGATATCCTCGAACGATCCAGTTGAGCAGGGATACAATACAGATTATTCTCCGACAGAGCCTGACGCTTCCGATTCATGGACAAAAGCTATTCTGCTAAAAGACATTCCGTCTGTAACGCTTGGCGGCACAACGTATCGCGAGTTTATCCTGGACATTGGGGAGAACGCAGGAGGTCCTCCAGGTGTTCCAAACGAACTTTTATCTCTAGACGATTTACAGCTTTATGTCTCGACGAACGATATGCTTACATCATTTAGTCCGGTCACTCATACATTTTCCGATACGGCTTATCCTGTCTATTCGTTCGGTACAGGAGACTGGGTCAAATTGACTTCCGCTTTCGCATCGGGCAACGGCCAGACGGATATGATCGCGTTGATCCCCGGCTTCGAGAGCTATGATGAAAATTCGTATTATGTCTATCTGTACTCGAAATTTGGGGCGCAGGATAACGGCACAAATGGTCTTGGAAATAATGATGGTTTTGAAGAATGGGCTGTCGGCAAGAATGGCGCATTTATTCCCGCTCCCGCCGCGATACTTTTGGGAGCGATAGGTATCGGATTTGTCAACTCACTACGAAGACGCAGAATGCTGTAAAGCACACTTCCGATAGAAGCAGAAATATTTGACAAGTACCGAGCATCTCTGTTTTAAAGAAAGCAGAATATACTCTATCATCAACGCAGAAAGTCGACGCAGCCACCATCTCAACCTGCCAGACCCGAATGCAGATTTATTTACCAAAATCCTCTTTTTGCTCATCCGTTACATTTCCTGAAAAGCAGATAGCAATCATTTCTTGTGAAGGTTAAATGTAAAGGAACCTTTCAGAAAACAAAATCATAAATATCCCCATTTAATCTAACCAAAATTATGAATGTTGACAGTTGTTTCAGCCAAGCGTATTATTTCATCAAATAGAAGAAATTTTCATGGAGAAAAAAATGACAGAAAAAAGTTGGGAAAAAAGATTGTCGGGTGAGCCGGATGAACTGACTGTGGATTTTGTCGAATCACTTTCGTTCGACAAGCGATTGTACAAATATGACATTGTCGGCTCGATTGCTCACGCGCAGATGCTCTCCGACCAAAAGCTGATTTCGAAGGAAGAGTTCAAACAAATAAAAGATGCACTGATTGAAATAAGCGAGGAGATAGCGGCGGGGCGTTTCACTTTCGAAAAGAAATACGAAGATATTCACATGGCGATAGAAGCAGCACTGATAGCCAAAACAGGCGAAGCAGGTAAAAAGCTTCACACAGGAAGAAGCCGCAACGACCAGGTTGCAGCTGACATGAAGCTGTGGATGAGAGATGAAATCGAGATTCTCCTGGCAAAGATTAAGCTGCTCCAAAAAGCGTTTGTGAAACTTGCGGCTAAATACGCAGATGACATCATGCCCGGTTACACTCATCTGCAAAGAGCCCAGCCTGTTTCCATCGGCTCATACCTCTTGAGCTTTGTCGAGAGACTGGAGCGCGATATTATCAGGCTGACAAACTGCAGAATATTACTGAACATATCCCCGCTGGGAAGCGGCGCTCTTGCCGGCTCGACTCTTCCGCTGGACCGTAAAAAAACAGCAGAGTTGCTCGGATTCTCTGACATTACCTATAACAGCATCGATGCTGTAAGTGACAGGGACTCTTGCGCAGAGTTTATTTTTGATTGCTCTCTTGTTGCCGCTCACTTGTCCAGTCTGGCTGAGGACTTGATATTATTTTCTTCTAATGAATTTGGATTCGTAACGGTCGATGACGCGTATTGCACATCGTCCAGCATGATGCCGCAAAAGAGAAATCTCGACGTCGCGGAATTGATACGCGGCAAAACGGGCCGTGTTTACGGCGCGCTGGTTGCAATGCTCTCAATCCTGAAGGGACAGCCGTCCGGATATAATCGTGACATCCAGGAAGATAAAGTACATATTTTCGCAGCAGCAGATACGATCCAGTCGTGTCTTGACATGGCTCGCGGCATTATTTCGAACATGAAATTCAACACAAGTGCGATCGCTCCGAAACTCGAAGATGGTTTTCTCGATGCAACTGCTCTCGCGGAATATCTTGTAAAAAAAGGCATCCCGTTCCGGCAAGCTCATGGGATTGTCGGAGAGCTTGTCGCCAACTGCGAAAAGGCAAGAAAGAAATTGAACGAGATCAGTCTCGATGAGATGAAACATGCGTGTGACGCAATCGAGGGTGACGTCTTTGATAGTCTCGGTGCCGCCAACGTTGCGAAAAGCTACATCACAGAAGGTGCGGCGGGACCGAGACAGGCCAAAAGACAAATAGAATACTGGACGAAGCAACTGGAGCAGCGATGACGATTAGCGAAGATGAAATAACAAGCTGGTTCGCGAACCGAAGCCTCCTGCCCATAACGGACTTTCCGATCGGCATAGGCGATGACATGGCGCAGGTACGTATCGGCAACGAGTCGGTTCTCGTCACCACCGACATGCTGCTCGACGGCGCACACTTCGACTTGTCGCAGGCAACCCTTGAGCAGGTCGGGTATAAAGCAATGGCAGTAAACCTGAGCGATTGTGCCGCAATGGCGACCATCCCCGTAGCGGCAGTCGTCTCCGTGGCATTGCCGAAAGACTTCGGCGCAGACGAATTAAAACAGCTTCATGCGGGAATTATTCGCGCCGGAAGCAAATACAAATGCGCGCTCGTAGGCGGTGACATTACGAAATGGAAGACCGAAAGCCCGTTCGCAATAAGCGTTGCAATGCTCAGCAGATCGGCACAGAACAATCCTGTAAAAAGATCGGGGGCGGTAGTCGGTGACATTATTTGCGTCACCGGCTCGCTGGGAGGCTCGCTATTCGGAAAGCACCTTGACTTCGAGCCGAGAGTAAACGAAGCTTTGAGAATCGCGCAGATGGTGACACTCAACTCCATGATGGACATAAGCGACGGCTTGAGCGTAGACCTTAACAGGATTTGCAGACAAAGCAAAGTCGGTGCTCTAATAGATGCCGACAGAATTCCCGTTTCCGATGATGCGAAAAAGACTGACAATCCGCTGGAATCCGCACTCAATGACGGCGAAGATTTCGAACTCCTCTTTACTCTTTCGCGAGAGCAGTGCGACAAGCTGCTGAAAAAGTGGGATGAGCCTGTCCCTGTTACGAAAATAGGCGAAATCATCAAGCCGCCTGCGTTCCAAATAAAGATGCCCAATGGTCAGGTCAGGGATTTGGAAAAAAAGGGCTACGACCATCTTGCACGCTGATTATGAATAGTGAGATCGACATAGTGACACATTCTCCCGAAGAAACCATAAACTTCGGCAGGAAGTTCGGCGCTCATTTGAAAGGAGGCGAAATAATCGCAGTCATCGGGCAGTTAGGCTCGGGCAAAACGCACCTGATAAAAGGAATAGCCTCCGGAGCCGGAGCGACAGACAGTGACATAGTCAACAGCCCGACTTTCGTAATCGTTAACGAATACGCCGGACGCTTTGACATTTACCACATCGACGCTTACAGGCTGAACTCCATATCAGAATTCGAGATGCTTGGATTTGACGATTTCTGCTACCCGAGTTCGATAGTGATAATCGAATGGGCCGACAAAGTCGAGACCGCCCTTGGAACGATAGACTATATTCGCATAGAGCTCGAACACGCCGGCCAAAACACCCGCAAAATACACATCAGCAATTGTCCCGAATATCTGGCTTTACCCGGTAACAGACCCGCCTGAAAAATTGGCTTTGTTTGTCACGGCATA
>JARRRJ010000163.1:0-6021 GCA_037380865.1 Sedimentisphaerales bacterium | reverse complement strand
CCTTCAACCGCACGCACGAGTGCGTGTTTTCCGCCCGCGATGATACCTTGTATCAAAAGAGGACTCACTCCGAAAGTCGGGGGACATTCGGATGCATCGAGAACGCCGAGTCTGCCGCTCGTACCTGCACCGACATAAAACAATCTTCCTCCCCTTTTGAAGCAATCTACAATCACTTCGATTGCGGCTGTTATATTTTTGTTTTCTTTCGCAACAGCCGGAACAACGAGCATGTCTTCGGAGTTTATTAAATCGACAATTTCAAGGGTCGAGAGCATGTCGATATCTTCACTGCGCGTGTTGCGTTTCTCTGTTGCAGGCAATAATTTGCGTTTGTTCATTCTGCTTGTACAATCTTTCCTAAAATCAAATCCTTTTCTGCGCCTGTTGCTCCGGGAACATTATTTGTTCTGCCCTTTATCGCGGCGAAAGCAAGCACAGCGAAAGAGATAGCTTCTTTTGCATCAGGATTAATGCCAAAATCATCGGTCGTGAGGATTTTAACTTCGTGAAGTTTCTCCTGCAACATTTTTACAAGAGTATTATTTCGCGAGCCTCCGCCACATAAAATCATCTCGTCGGGCATTTTGGGCAGAAAACGCCTGTAAGCATGCGAAATACTTCCTGCGGTTAAAACTGTTGCGTTTGCTATAATATCTTCGTTTGACAATTTCTGCTCCGAAACTTTTTGAAAAAATGCTTCGCTGAACTTAGTACCGAATTCTTCCCTGCCTGTAGTTTTGGGCGGCTTGCGTTTAAAATATGGAGTTTTCAGTATTTGACCGAGGAGTTTGTGATTCACTTTGCCTTGAGAAGCGATTTTGCCATCCTTATCGAATTTCTGCTTTCCTTTGGTGATGAGTGAAACAAGATGGTCTATTACCATATTGCCTGGTCCCGTGTCGAATGCTGTAACACTTTGCAGGTTGCAATTTGCAGGCAGGTATGTCACGTTGGCGATACCTCCAATGTTCTGTATTGCTCTATTGCGAACTTTATCACGAAAAAGGAAATAGTCGGCAAAAGGAACGAGCGGCGCACCCTGGCCGTTTGCGGCCATGTCTTTCGGTCGAAAATCAGCTATGGTTGTTATGCCTGTTCGCTGAGCGATAACAGATGGCTCACCTATCTGCAGAGTGGAGCGAATCAGTTTTCCGCCAAACTTTCTTCCTTTGGGATTATGAAAAATCGTCTGGCCGTGCGAGCCTATAAGATCAATAGATTCTATTGGAATGTTCTTATTCTTGCAGAGTTTAATTATCGACTGAGCGAAAACTTCACCTACCACAAAGTTTAGGTGACATATATCATCTATCTTTGCGTACTGTTCCTGGTAAATATCAAAAATTGATTTTCTCGATGTTGTCGGATAAGGATACGTGTCAAACGCAACTACGCTCAGAACAGAATCACTAATATCAGCGATAGCGACATCGACTCCATCTGCTGAAGTGCCGGACATAAGGCCGCACACGCGAAGCTGTTTCTTTTCTGCAAGTTTTTGTAATTTTGTCATACTAAACTCTGTCCAACTCCTGTTTGGCCTGCTCAAATGATTTGAGATTATCGCTCAGACGTGAACGTTTATTGCGAATAAGCCAGAGTTTTTTGAAGTCATCCGAAATAATCTGCGTTTGCTCAGCGAGCTTCTTGAACTCGGTTTTTGCTATGCTTTGTTTCTTATGCAACTTTTTTCCGGCCAGAACACGTTTGCATGCAAGACAATCCATGCGTGCCGCTAACTCATATTCCATAAGAGCCAATTGTTCGAATTTATCCATCGATTTATCTGGTTTGGGCCAGATTTTCGCGTCGGACAATTGTTCCAGGATTTTCTTCACACCATCTTCTGTCACCATATCAATCGCATTAGTCTTATTGGATTCTGCAGGCACGAGTGGTTCAACAAGAGCAGGATATAACAGGGATTTATTCTTTACAATTTTTCCGCAGGTTATATAAGTATTTCCCAATAACTTTATTGCTTCGGAAAGCTTATTTGTTTTCTGGTTGAAAAATGAGGAGCAAAATCTTTCTGTAAATGTTTTATCGTTTACAGCTTTACCATTCCATGCATGAGCGGCTCCGTGCGCGAAGCTATGCAGGCTGATTCCGAGAAAATTACGATGCCCATCGTCACCCCAGTCGGTGTTTAATAAACCTTCAGCGTTGTATTTTTTACCTGCAGCGGCAAAGTTCTTTATGTTACCGATTGAATTTGACAAGCGTGAACCATGTGTGAGCCAGCCGCTCGTGCCCGGGCAAACCATAAACGGAATTCCTGATTCGGAAATTTCTTTTGCAAGCACTATATTTGGTCCGTTCTGCTCGTATTCCCAGTTCAAGAGGACAATGTCACGAGGCAATTCGCCCAGCAATTCGGGATATTTAAGTACAATATCCGCCCAGAGGTTCATTCGCTTGCCGTAATTTTTGCTCAGACGATATATCTTCAAAATAAAATCGAGATACAGACGGCCAACGCCCTTTTTTTCAGACTCCTTTTTACTGCGGCCTTTGCCAAGCTCCCACGTTTCGTCACAACAGACGTTGAAATCGTTGGCATCGAACAAAGGCACAAATTCACTGTACAATTCTGCGACAAGTTTTATGGAGCCTGAATCGGATGGACAAAGAGTTGTTCCCCCGGGAAAACCTCGGAAGCCGGGCATCTCGCCAAGTTGACTGTATTGCGGCAAAGAGAGAATTTTTTCGAGATGGCCGAAACTTGCGAGCGAACCAACAAGTCTGACATGATGTTTATTGCAATGTTTCTGTAACTCAAGAATTTCATCGGGTGTAAACGGGCTGAATCCTTTTCCAATGTCAGGGTGACTTCTGAAAGTGAAAACATTCTCGATGTAAAGCTGAAGCTCGTTTATCTTCCAGTGCGCCAGCCTGGTTACAAGTTCCTTCAACGTGCTGAGCTTCGGGACCTTGCCGCGCGAGCAATCGTGGTAGACGCCGCGTCTTGCAAAGTCAGGATCATCTTCTATTGTCATTGCAGGAATTGTCTTACCATATATCTGAATGATATCGCTCATTGTCTGGATAGCGTAATACGTTCCTGCGCTCGAGCTGGAATGAATTTCAATTCTGCCTTGTGCAATTACAAGGCGATATGCTTCGGGATTAGGGACGCTTTTATCTCGGATTATTCTTAAAGCGGCTTTTCCAAAAGGATTTTGATTAATACGGGCTTCGATGGAATATTTATCCAACGCAGACTTCAGCTGCCCTAGAGGCAGAGCATCTTCTTTGCAGAAACCTGCTAGAACAGGCTTGCGCGGCCATGCGAACGAGCCCGGCAGAAATTGAGCTTTTTTAACGGGAATCAGTAAATTCTCAAGCAAACGTCTTTTCACATTTATCATGCCGCAAATTTACCATAAAGACAAACAGACGGCAAGCAAGAGAGGAGTAAGCGAATTATCTCTCAATAACTTCCTGAACCAGCTGGATTTTGCATATTTTTGCTGGCTTAAATGGGATATCCGGCTATAATCTCGTTGAATTGAAATGGATTTCTATTTGTTCGAGTTAAATCACTAAGTCAATATGGGTATCAGATTATCAGGCTATCAGAAAGTGGATACAGGATCTCAGGGTCTCAGGTTGTGGCGCTCAGGGTATCAGGCTATCAGATTCCTGTGTTCCTGTTTTTCTGGTTACCTGGTTACCTGTTTCACTGCTTGCCTGCTTTTTTCTACATTTGCTCTCGCGGCTGATAAGGCTGAAACTGCCGGTAACGAGGATTTGAGCGCTCTCGAAGTTCAGAATCTGCACATGAAGGGAAAGGAAGCAATTACGTTTCAGTATGAGCCGGGCGCTCATATTCTTGTATTTCAGGATGGATTTTCGCTGACTGTAAGACAGACTGAGTTTTCCAGCAACATGGCGGTTATCTGGCTGGTACAAGCTCCGGAAAACGCAGATGAAAACTCACGCTACACAATGACAGGCTATCTCCAGGGACATGTCCGTGTAAAAACCGAGGGAAAGTCGGTCCCAAACATTGAGGATTCGGTGATGCCGGTCTGGTTTCGAGTAAACGGAGAGGTTTTAGTAACGGCTGACAAGAAGGAGACTTCCGATCCCCGCGGCCTGAACCTGTATGCGAGTGCTTTTAAGATGATGCAGTCAGCCGGTATAGGCCCGACAAGCGACGAAGCCAGGCCTCTGAGCTCAGAGAAGAATCAGGCGAGTGTTTCTGTGATACAGCCGAACGAATTGGCGGAACCTGAAAAAGAAGAGCAAGAACCGGCCTTCAGATACCCGATTACTCTGGCGCCAACCGGTGCGAAAGGTTTTCAGTTAGAAGCCCAGGGAAATATTGTCACAGTAACAGGCGGATTCTACCTCTCACAAAAGCAGGAGATAGAGGGCGAGATTCTGCTGCTCGAATTAAAGGCGAATGACGCGGTGATATATCTTCCCGAAAACGAGGAAAGCGCGGCTGAGCCCAATGAGGGCGCGAGCAAACTTGACAAGATATTAGCTTCAGGAACTATTAAGGCGATTTATCTCTGCGGCGACGTAGTTATGACAGAAGGCCAGCGCACTATCAGAGCTGATGAAATCTATTACGATTATGAGCAGAAAAAAGCAATCATAATTGACGCGGTTATGAGAAATTTCGATATAAATAACGGCATACCCATTTATATCAGAGCTTCGAAAATTCAGCAATTGGCCGCCAACAAGTTTTCTGCGCAAAACGCTACTGTAACCACCAGCGAATTCTACATACCTCAGATTTCTCTTAATGCTTCAAGCATTGTAGTTACTGACAATACATCCATAGACCGGGAAAAGGGAGACGAAACAAAATCCAGCTACGACGTTCTGATGCGAGACGTTAGTATGAAATACTATGATACGAAGCTGCCGCTGTTTTTCCCGAGGGTGAGAACAAACATGGAAAGACCTGATGTTCCCATCAAGAATGTTCGCGTGGGTAACGATAACATATTCGGAACTTATGTCGAGACGAGCTGGTACACGACACGTTTACTGGGTCTTGAGGAGCCGGAAGGCACAGACAGTACACTGTTTCTGGATTTTTACAGCGATCGCGGGCCCGGAGGAGGGATAGAAACAAACTATTCCCGCGAGGACTATTACGGGAGCGTATCGGGATACATGCTCGGAAGGATAAGCAGCAGAAAGGACCTGGAGCATCCGGAGGAGCTTAGAGGAAGGTTCTACTGGCAGGACAGGCATTTTCTTCCATATAAATGGCAGCTTACTACTGAGCTGAGCTATCTTTCCGACGAGCATTTTCTCGAGAGCTTTTATCGAGACGAATATAATCTTAAAAAGCCCCCGGAAACGCTGATTCACATGAAGAGAATCGAGGATAACTGGGGCTTGTCTCTCCTGGCAAAGGCAAGAATTAATAATTTTGAAAACGTGCTCGAGGAATTGCCGAGCGCCGAGTTTCACCTGACAGGCGAGTCGTTCTGGGACGACAAACTGACATTTTACAGCGACAGCCAGATAAGCAGGCTGCGTCAGCGTTATGCTGAAGGAAGTACAGAGACAACCGGCAGGGATTTCTTCAGTTTTATGACGACCCGAAACGAAATTGACTTGCCGCTATCCATAAACAAGACGAAAATCGTGCCTTTTATTGCGGGAACAGTAGCTTTTGAGGACGAGCTGGGATTCTACAGGGCAATCGATAATACCATCAAACCCGGCGAAGATGATATTTTTATAGGTGAGTTAGGCGTTCGCGGCTCGACACAGCCCTTCTGGAAAGTATTCTCCGGTGTCCATTCACAGCTCTGGGATTTAAACCAGTTAAGGCATGTCATACAGCCGCATCTTCTCGCTGTTGACTATACCCAAAATCACGCGGTTGCTGAACAACGCGATGTGCTAAACGTAGGTATTACACAAAGATTGCAGACAAAACGGGGCTCAGGCACGCTGGAACGCACAGTTGACTGGATGCGGCTGGACACTGACTTTACCTGGGTAAATAACTCGTCCGCAGGCACGACAGGCGCCGACAGG
>JARRRJ010000162.1:0-5268 GCA_037380865.1 Sedimentisphaerales bacterium | reverse complement strand
AAAATACAGAGACTTGACGAGCATGAAGGAACTTTCGAGTGCAGGGATATTTATCTCGAAAACGGCAATCGTATAAGTGTAGTAGATTCACATCGTTTTATGCTTGATTCGGGTCTGTGGATAGGAGCGGAGTATCTGAGAAGCGGCTTGAAATTAAAGTCCTTAAATGGGCCTGTAAACATAACAAAAGTCGTGAAAAGAGAGATACCACTCGTGGGAAAAGTTTATAATGTCAAAGTTCAGACTGGCGAGCAGTATTTAGTCGGCGAAGATGGATTAGTTGTGCGCGACTGGTAATTGACAGTTCATAAGTGTAAGTATTTGAACGGACTGCAAATCAATCATCACCTGCTTTGATTGGCGGGCGGCCTTGTGCTGCGGAGCACAGGGTCGTCCGTTTTTATTTAGGAATAATTTCCCATCAAAATTGTTTTTGAAACCGTTTTGTGTTAATATGCTGAATTTAACTCGTACATGTAGAAGGAGCATAAGAATGAATAAGTCTCTCGTTTATAAGATTCTTGAGAAGCATTTAGTCGAAGGCACACTAACTCCGGGCGAGCGTATCGGGATTCGCATCGACCAGACGCTAACGCAAGACGCTACAGGCACTACGGCGTATCTGCTCTACGAATCAATGGGAATCGGGATAGTAAAAACCGACTTATCAGTTAGTTACGTCGATCATAATATGGCAGGTTTCGGGCCTGAAAATCATAACGACCACCTGTATCTTCAGACTGCAGCGGCCAGGAGCGGCGCATATCACTCCCGCCCGGGAAATGGAATTTGCCACCAGGTTCACCTGGAAAGATTCGGAAAACCCGGTGCAACGTTGTTAGGTAGCGATTCGCACACACCGACAAACGGAGGTATCGGCATGCTCGCAATCGGAGCAGGTGGTCTCGATGTCGCAGTTGCAATGGCGGGTGGACCCTTCTATTTAACCTGTCCTAAAGTGATGGGAGTAAACCTGACCGGTGCGATGAACGACTGGATTGCAGCTAAAGATGTAATTCTAAAGATGCTCAGCATTCTGACAACAAAAGGCAACGTCGGATGGGTTGTCGAGTATTTTGGCAAAGGCACTGAGAAGCTTTCCGTGCCGCAACGCGCAACTATAACGAACATGGGAGCGGAACTCGGAGTTACCACAAGTATTTTTCCGAGCGACGAGCAGACGCTGAAATTCCTCAAAGCACAGGAAAGAGAAAAAGATTATCAGCCTCTTTCTGCAGATGCAGACGTAAAATACGACCGCATAATCGAAATTAATCTGTCCGAGCTTGAGCCCATGGCGGCGTGTCCTTCTTCGCCTGACAATATTAAAACTGTCAGAGAAATTGCAGGCATGAAGGTGTCACAGGTCGTGATAGGAAGCTGCACAAATTCCAGCTTCACGGATTTGATGATGGCCGCAAAAGTCTTGAAGGGTCGAACTGTTAATAACATAGTCGAACTCGCAATCTCGCCGGGCAGCAAAGAAGTTTTGAATATGCTTGCCGGAAACGGCGCTTTGGCTGATATGATTTCCGCAGGCGCAAGAATTCTCGAATCAGGATGCGGCCCGTGCATAGGCCAGGGACTTTCTCCCGCAAACGGAACAATCAGCCTGCGAACGTTCAACAGGAATTTTGCAGGCAGAACAGGTACAAAAGGAGACCAGGCATATTTAGTCAGTCCCGAAACAGCAGTTGCTTCTGCGCTTACAGGCAAGATTACCGACCCTCGTGATTTGAATAAACTGGGCGGCATAGATTATCCCAAAATCGAAATGCCTGAAAAATTTATCGTAAACGACAATTTAATAGAAAGACCTCTGCCTCCCGAGCAGGCCGCCGAAGTCGAGGTTCTTAGAGGCCCGACTATTGTCGTGCCTGAGATGCCGAAACCTTTGCTTGATAAACTCAACGGAAAAGTCCTGATAAAGTGCGGGGACAAAATCACGACAGACCACATCATGCCTGCCGGGACATTTTTGAAACTGCGCTCTAATGTTCCTGAATATGCAAAAGTCGTTTTCAATTCCTTCAATGAGCCCGGCAAGCCCACATTCGCAGAAAGAGCGCTCGAGCTAAAGGCAAAATCGATTGGAGGCATAATCGTCGCGGGCGAGAGTTACGGCCAGGGCTCTTCGAGAGAGCACGCGGCGCTTTGTCCTATGTATCTTGGCGTAAGAATAGTAATCGCCAAAAGCATTGAGCGAATTCACAAGGCAAACCTCATCAATTTCTGCATCGTACCTGTTGAATTCGTAAATCCGTCGGATTATGACAAAATCAATCCCGATGACGAGCTTCGAATAGACAACCTGCTCGATGCAATAAGGAATAAAGACAAAATAGAAATCACAAGGCCGAGTGATAAATTCACATTCACAGGAAACCTGCAGCTTTCCAGCCGCGACAGAGAAATACTGCTTTCTGAAGGCCTGTTAAATTACATAAAGAAAAAGGTCTAAAATGTAGGGTGCAATGAATCGCATCATTTTTTCCTCAAAAAGAAAAATACGTGCAATTTAATTGCTATTCGCTACAATTAACTTATTGTGTGAACGACGATAAAAATTGAACTTTCAAGTAAAAAATGAACAATAATAAAGTCATCTCAATTTTCGGAACGGGCAAAGCCAGAGAAGGCGATCCCTTTTATAAGATTGCCGAGGAAACAGGACGCGTTTTGGCTCAGACAGGCTTTGCCATCGCTAACGGCGGCTACGGCGGCACGATGGCCGCTGCCGCAAAAGGCGCCTCCGAAGCAGGCGGTGAAGTCATTGGAGTTACGTGCAAAGCCTTTAAGAACAGCAAGGCTAATCAATATATCACAAGGGAAATCCCGACGAATTCGCTCGACAAGCGCCTCGACACACTGATAAGACTTGGACAAGCCTACATCGTTCTGCCCGGAGGTACAGGCACTTTGCTCGAGCTCGCAAAAGTCTGGGAATTGAAAAACAAAGGCTTTCTCGAAAAGAAAAAACCGATTATACTCATAGGCAAGTTTTGGAATCCGCTGGTTGAACTTTTATCAATCGAGGACCCGGACTGCGTGCATTCTTTGACAAAAGTCAGCGTACCGAAGCAGGTAATACAGTTTATATGATGAAAAAAACACTCGTCATTTTGACCCTATGTCTTTTGAGCTTTGCGTCACCTTCGAGCGCTCAAACCTCGAAGCAGGCGCTTTTGCGTGACGGCATCGTTCTCAGGGGTGCACTCGGAAAATTAATCGGGCCGGACAGCAATGAAACTTATTCTTTCGAATTCAGCTCTCCTTTTAACAACGATAGCTTCAACATCGAAGCAGGTGCGAAATTCGAATTGCTTCCCTCTTCCGCACTGGAAATAATGATTGCCGACGTAAAGACCCACACGTCTGCAATGTACCAGTTATGGAACGCAAAGGTTACGAGATACAAAGGCAAAAACTATATATTTCCTTCGATATTTATCAGGTTTAGTCCGCCTTCCGAAACTCAACCCTCGGAAGAAACGAGCGCTAAAACACCTGAGCCTGCTCCGGCACAGTCTGCAGAGATATCAGAACCTAATTCCGAACCTGTTGACCCGAACGCATCTCTGGTTCTTCCGCCTGAAGTGATTGAGAAATTAAACGCGGCAAGAGATGAAATGACAAAAACTGGCAGGAGAATAGTCGATAGCAACATTGTCACTATCGACACTGTTCAGCAGGTGCTTGAAAGAAAAAGGCAGGCGAATACTGACATAGTTTTGCTCGATAAATATGCTGTTCTCGTGGAACACGATAACGGAGAACCTGAATTTTCTCTGGATTCCATAGGACAAAATATCAACCGGACTTCGTTCAGGCTTCTGCCTTGCGAAGCTCTGGAGCAGGCAGAGTTGAGCCAGTCTAAAAGTCCTGAACCTTTGCGTTTTAAAATTTCCGGTACAGTGACAAAATATAAGGGAACGAATTATCTTCTGCTTTACAAAGCAACGCAGGTTTACAGTCATGGCAATTTCCCGGGATAAAGGAGCGATGCATGTCGCACAAACTTGACCAGATTTTAATATCCTATGACCAGCCGAACTTTCTCGAGAGACTTGTGAATGTCTTCCTCTCGAAAGGGGGAATGTCGCACTTTGGTTTCGGCCCGAAACACGTCGAAAACAGGAGAAAGGTTGAAGATATCCTCAGCAACGTCGTCGAAAGAAAAGACGAAGCAATTACTCAATACACCGAGAAATTTGACGGAGTGAAATTAACGCCCGACCAATTCCGTGTTCAGGAAAACGAACTGAAGAAAGCCCACGAAAAAGCTGATCCTGAACTTCTCGACTCCATCCGTAAAGCTGTTGCCAATGTGAAAAGATACCAGAAAGATATCTTTGTCGGGAAGAACAAAAGTTTCCCCAACGGGACAGGTATAAAATACACACCGATAAAGAGAGTCGGCGTTTGTGTTCCGGGAGCCTCGGCACCGCTTCCCTCGACTGTAATAATGACTGCAGTTCCCGCGATGGTCGCAGGTGTCGAGGAAATTGTCGTTATCTCGCCGCCGCGATATAAAGGTGACATACACCCGGTGACACTGGCAGTCTGCTATGAGCTTTCTACTGATAAGGACTACCCAAACTGCCAATTCGAAGTTTATCGAATCGGCGGCGCGCAGGCTGTGGCAGCCCTAAGTTTCGAGACTCCGACAATCAAGCGTGTCGATAAGATCGTCGGTCCGGGAAATCAGTGGGTTCAGACTGCAAAGCAGCTCGTTTACGGTGACGTCGCAGTTGACTCAATTGCAGGTCCGAGCGAAGTCCTGATTATCGCGGACGAGCAGGCCAACCCAGCCTGGCTGGCCGCTGATATGCTCAGCCAGGCGGAGCATGACCCGGGATGCGCTTATTTATTTACCACGTCGCAAAAAATCGCACAGGACGTCATAGTCGAGCTTGAGAAGCAGGTCGCGAAACTGAAACGCAAAGATGAAACTCTCGCTTGTTTGAAAAGGTCGAGCTGCATAATTGTTTTCGAAGACATGGAAGAGTTGATACAGAGAGCCAATGATTTTGCTGCCGAACACCTCCAGGTACAATGCGGCGAAAAGAGCAGGCAAATCGCCGAGCAGATAAAAAACGCCGGTGCAATTTTTATTGGTGCTTATTCCCCGGTCGCCGTAGGTGATTACTGGGCCGGTCCCAGTCATACGCTTCCCACAGGCATAAGTGCGGCGTTCTTCAGCGCACTTAGCTCGAACGATTTTGTCAAGTCAACAAGCATTATCGAGTACGACAAAAAAATGCTCGC